>JAHJFW010000079.1 GCA_018824765.1 Patescibacteria group bacterium | reverse complement strand
ACAGACGATTGACATAACGCGATTTTTTTGATAGATTGACCGGCTTCCTGATCATCTGGTCGGGTTGTGCTGTTTCGTAGCTGCAGCAACTCAGCTACCACGATATCGGAGGTGGACATGACCGAACAGGTCACGGATCTTCGTACATTGCCCCACCGTGGGTATGCCGGTATTTTCGACCGGTACATTCCGGCTCCCGCGGACACGCATGGAGTCCACGCATCATCGGATGCGATCGGCGGATACTACGGCATCGGGTGGACGGAAGTCTACCGGGATTTCGAGAGCGGCGAGCTCTACCGAGTCCGCTGCAGCGACGGTGTCTACGGCGGCAAAGGGAGCTACAAGGACGCGGACGAGGAGTACCTCGAGCGTCTCTACCACCACATCGTCGCCCGGACGAAGGCCGAGGCAGGCGCAGATCGCATCCTCCTCTCGCCGCGTGAGTGGAGCGTCATGCTCAACCGCACTCACGCGTACTGGCTGGACCTCAAGGATGGTCAGCGGTTCGCGGACGGCGACCGTTCGAAAGACGAGGGAGTGATCGGCTCCATCAAGGGGATCCCGGTCGTCGTCGACGCGACGTGTAGTGATAACTTGCCGTCACGCTAGATGCCCCGACGTTCAAGCGCCCCACGCCACTCGAAAGTGGTGTGGGGCGCGTTTTTATACTGTCTCATTTTTATTTATCTATCCTAACGTCAAACATTGGTTGTTGGATGTCGAAAAATCCGTGGGCTGCATAAAAAAAGCCCTAGGCATCTCCCCAAAGATGCCTAAGACTCAAGAGACTTGCAGAATTGCTCCTGCGGCTGAATGATCCAAGGCCGCGCGCCCGTGACCGGATCTTCTGCGATGAGTTCTGCGTAGAAATCCGGAACAAACGCTGACCAGTTCTTGTGCCAAACTGTAGCCGTCCGAACTTGGTCGGATTCGATCGTGTACCACCAGCAGAGCCACTTCACGGTTTCCACCAGCGTTTTTCCGGTTTCGGTGAGATCGTCCACCACTAGCACGGCTTGGCGCTGAAGTGGTTTGGCTGAAGTCAGATCTCTGCTGAACTTTATTTCTTCCTGCTGCGTCGTCTGATCCGGGTAGCTTGCTACGGAAATCACGGCCAGCGGCGCCCGAAAAGTGCGCGAGGCGATTTCCCCCGGAATCAAGCCGCCGCGAGCCACGCAAACGATCTGCTGGGGCTTGAAGCCCGAATTTTTGATTTTTCCAATGAGCACCTTCAAAAGACCAAAGTACTCGTCCCACGTCACACGGATTTTTTTCGGCTCATCCATAACGTCCTCCCTGCTTGAAATTCGACTTTATAATAGAACTAACGGTTTGCCAAATTGATTCTGTTTTGCATCGAGACTCTTCGCACTCGCAAGCAGGAGGAGTATATTAATTTCATGCAACTATTCATTGCCATCGCTGGAAATGTGGGCGTGGGAAAATCGACATTCACCAGGCTTTTAGCCAAGACTTTGGGAGGAAAACCTTATTTTGAACCCGCGACAGAAAACCCGTATTTAGCCGATTTCTATCATGACATGAAGCAATGGGCGTTTCATTCGCAAATGTACTTCCTTGGCCGCCGCTTGAAAGACCATGCCGTCATTCTTGCGGATGAAGGCGTGCTGGTTCAGGACAGGAGTTTGTATGAAAACGCAGAAATCTTCGCACGAAATTTATTTGAACATGGGTATATTTCGACGCGTGATTGGGATACGTATCAGGAGATTTATCAAACTGCGGTACGCCTCCTCCGCCCGCCGGATCTCGTTATTTATCTTCGAGCATCGGTTCCATCCTTGGTAGATCGTATCAAGAAGCGAGGACGAGACTTTGAACGGACGATTGACGCGGCTTACCTGGAAAACCTGAACGACTTGTATGAAAATTGGTCGCGCGACTTCAATCTGGCTCCAATCCTGACGATCCCTACGGAAGACGTCCATTATCTTGAAAATCCGATGGAATACGAAGATGTGCTAAACCTAATCAAGCAGCGTCTCGGCGGATTACCGATTCCCCTGCCGGCCTGAATGAGCTTCCGTGTCAGGTACGCTTTGCATCAACCAACCTGTTCCCAAGGTGCCGGAAAGGTATATAATAAAACCCTATGAATAAAACCCTCGCGCTCAAAATAATCCTGTGCATCGCACTGTTCGGCATGGCATTTTCCGGTTTTCTCTCGTATCAGGAAATATTCTGCGCACCCGTAGCTTCATGTCCGGCGCTAGGCACACCCGGAACCGTTTTCGGCTATCCTGCCTGCGTGTACGGATTTTTCATGTATCTCGTGGTTGCGATAATCGCCGGGCTCGGCCTTAAGCGGCCGCGACAAAAGTCCTGAAATATTTCCGCCATAAATTGACTGGCACCGGCTGCGATCTGTCGGTATTTTTATACCCGAATTTCGTATGACACGATTTTTTCGAACAGTTCGAAATCTTTTTTGAAGAAAACAAGCGCGAGATTGTGGATGGAAAAGGTTATGAAAAGCGCGCCGAAGACATCGATGGAATAATGCAGATGCCCAAGCAAAACCGTGGCGGCGAAAAGCGCGGTGGCCGACAAAAAAATATTCCGCCACAAACGGTTGTTCCAAAATGTCAGGGCCATAAGAAACGGCAGTCCGGTGTGGCCGGAAAAGAAAAGATCGCCAGTGAAATTGATTTTATCCGTGAAAAATCCGCCATCTACCGGCGACGTAACCGGAAAAGGGCCGATATGCGTCAGAATGACAAAGAAAGAACGCACAAAAATGAACAAGGCGACGCTTTTTAAAACAAACGGGATGCGTTTCGGTTCCCAAAACGCCAACGCAAAAACCACGAGCAAGAATAAGGCGAATCCTTCAACAAAAATCGGATCCACATTGACGACCGGCAAATTACTCAAAATGAGATCTGTAACCGAATTACTCATCTTGTTATCGGCATACAAACCCGCAAAATAATTGGCGACGACGCTCAACGCCAAAAGAATCACTCCCGTAGCCGATGTCAGGATGAAACTTTTTTGCCGCCAATGGAAAGCGTGTCTTTTAAATATATGCATGGTTTTGAATCAGCATATTCCAAAATTATTTTTTTGAAAAGCGCCTTTCCGTGATTCAAAATCGGCAAATTGCAATAGAACCGATCGAGCCATATATCAAAATCGCGGTCGAAATAAATCAAAATTCCCCGCCTCGGGGAATTTTTGGCCAATTCCCAGACCCCATCATATAGATCGGATTTCGGAATTGGGAGAGATAGTTTCTCTCCAATCCCATATCTTTATTCATAATTAATAAAGAAATGGGTGGTGTGGAAAATGTCCGTGTGCCGAACATATTTCCAAAAGAAAAGTGCACTTGAAGATAAGGCGGGCAGTTACGAACCAATCGGGATTTGCAACCTGATCGGATCGTTGTCGAACGGGTGTTCCAGATAATACTTTCCGGTCTCCTCCAGGATGGAGAGTCGAAAAGCCGGATCCCGTGACACCTTGGCGAGCATGCGCTTGATGGCGTCCCACTCGTTTCGCACCCAGGCCAAGCCCAGCAGGAAGTAACAAAACGTAATTGTTCTCCCGCGCTGCTCGAAGCGCTCAAGAACATCCCCCAGCCCCCTCCTGTTCTTCTCAATGAAAACGGGATGTCCGGCCGCCGAGATCCCGGCTGAAAAACTGATGATGCAGTTGTAGCGAGAGATGTGCAGCTTTGTCGCGTCGAACATCTCTTGTGCCGGGTCGATTGTCCAATGGCCGTGGTCCGCTTGGAACACGTCCACAGCGCTTTCATACCTAAGGTTTTTTCCACGTCGAATTACGATCACAGCGCCCTCCTTGTTTTCCCGAGAGGATTCTCGAGAATGCAAATATAGCATAAATTAGCCATTTTGTCAAGTCTGCCTGACTAAAACAGGGAGGCCTGCCCGCCCCCATTCCGCCGGACTTATCCACAAAAATACCAGCCAGCTAAATCAAAATGGGCAATATAAGGGGAAAACAATAATCAAAAAAGAAGTAAAAAGTCCATAAAGTCAATGTAAAATATCTCCTGAGCTTGTCGAAGGATTTCCTTAATCAAGGCCTTCGACGATGCTCGGGACTATTATTGTTTAAAATCTTGCGTAAAATCAATTTTACTGCCATACTCGTGCAGAATGAACTACGTAACACAACTTCCTCCGGGATTTTACGGCCTCGGCATTGCGCCTAAACTTTTACAAATCCTCGACCGGCACAAATACAAAATACCCACTCCGATACAGCGGCAGTCTATTCCCATTGCAATCGAAGGCAAGGACATGATGGGCATTGCGCAGACCGGAACCGGCAAAACGCTGGCATTCGGCATCCCGCTTATACAACGGTTGGCAGGCGGGCGCGGCATGGGACTTGTCATCGTGCCGACGCGCGAACTTGCGTTGCAAGTTAATGAAATGATCCAAAAACTTGGGCGCCCCATCGGATTACGCACGGCCGTGCTGATCGGCGGCGCATCCATGCACTATCAACTCCAAGACCTGCGTAAAAAACCGCATGTCATCATTGCCACGCCCGGACGGCTAATCGACCATCTTGAACGAAAAACAGTAAAACTGAACGCGGTTTCAGTTTTGATTTTGGACGAAGCCGATCGCATGCTAGACATGGGCTTTGAACCGCAGATTAAACAGATCCTCAAAAACCTTCCGGCTGAACGCCAGACCATGCTTTTCTCCGCCACCATGCCGAGCCGCATCGTCAACATCGCAAATACTTACATGAAATTGCCGGTGCGCGTTGAAATCGCGCCGACCGGAACTACGGCGGAAAAAGTCGCGCAGGAGGTTTTTTTCGTAAGGAAAGAGGATAAGATCCGGCTTTTGCAAAAAATCCTGCAGGAACATCGCGGCACAGTGCTGGTTTTTTCACGCACCAAACACGGCGCCAAGCGCATTGCAAAAACCGTGCGCGACATGGGTCATTCTGCCGCAGAAATACACTCCAACCGCACACTCTCCCAAAGGCGCGACGCGCTAGAAGGATTCAAGACTGGAAAATACCGCGTGCTTGTCGCAACGGATATTGCGGCGCGCGGAATCGACGTAACCGGCATTGAACTGGTTGTGAACTTCGATATGCCGGATGATAGCGAAGACTACGTGCACCGCATCGGACGGACCGGCCGCGCCGGAATGAGCGGACAAGCGATTTCATTCGCAACGCCTGACCAACGCAGGGACGTGAAAGACATCGAACGGCTCACGCGCTCCATGCTGCCGATTTCGAAACTTCCGGAACTTCCTGCGCAATTACCGCACATCCGGCTCGCCGAAGACCGGCCGGAGCGTTCCCGTTTTCAGCGCGCACACAAGCCTTTCAAACATTCCGGTAGACGAGAATCCACAAAACCCCGCCGTCCCCACGGCAGCTTTCCGCGTCGCAGGCACGGTTGAACCGCGCATTGGCGCCAGAATTCCAGTGCAGTGAATATCGGTACGGGCATTTGCGCATTTTTAATTTCCAACGTACCATTTTGCCATGCCAAAAATACTCACAGTCCGAGACCTGTCTGTTTCTCTGGAAAATCAAGACGTCATCAAGAACGTGAATTTCGATCTTGAGCCTGGCGAATCTCTGGCTGTGGTCGGGCCGAACGGTTCGGGAAAAACCGTACTTTTGAAAACCCTGCTCGGTCTCTATCCATATCAAGGGACCATTGCTTGGGGCACAAAAGTCCGCCTCGGCTATGTCCCGCAAAAAATAGACGCGGACAGGCATCTTCCCATCAACCTCCAAAATCTTCTCGAGGCAAAAGCGGACATCCAGAAACTTTCGCGCAAACAGCTCGATGCAACCATCGAGGCTGTCGGGCTTCTTCCTGAATCGCTCAAGACGCCGATCGGCCATTTGTCTGGCGGGCAATTCCAAAAAGCGCTAATTGCCTTTGCCTTGCTCGGTGATCCGAATGTAATTCTTTTTGACGAGCCCACCGCTTCGCTCGATGAGCTTTCCGAAGAGCATGTATACGATCTGTTGAACGATCTCCGGAAAACGCGCGGCATTTCCATTATTTTGGTTTCGCACGACGTTAGCCTGATTCCGCATATTGCGAACACTGTCCTCTGCCTCAATAAAACCGCAGTTTGTTACGGTCCGCCAAAAGAAGTGCTAACGCAGGCGATGTTTGAAAAATTGTATTCGCCGTCGCATAAACACGTCCATCACGCGCACGTACATCACGCTCACGATCACAACTTATATGGCTGACACAAATCTCTACGCACTCATTCTCGCGCTCGCCGCTGCCGTAGCCACCGGTCTAATTGGCGGATTTGCGCTCATGAAACGGATGACGCTCGCCGGCGACGCCATGTCACACATCGCGCTGCCAGGGCTCGGCCTTGCAATCCTATGGAATGTCCAACCGGTTTTGGGCGCGGCCGCCGCTTTAGCACTCGGCGCTTTGCTGATCTGGAAGATTGAAAAGCGCGCTGATCTCGCGACTGAAACAACTATTGGCGTCATTTTCTCCGCATCTCTTGCAATAGGCGCACTCATTACGCCGTCGGAAGATATCATTGAAGCGCTGTTCGGCGGTGCAGAACCCGTATCAATAATAACGCTCGCAATTTATCTTCTGCTCGCTGCCGCTGTAATCATCTTCGTTTGGAAAGAACGCAGCCGTCTGATTATAAGCCTTTTCAATCGCGACCTTGCTACAGTTACGGGCGTAAACATCAGCCGGTTAAACCTTTCATATCTCTTGGCGTTCGCGACCACACTCGTACTCGGCCTGCGTTTCCTCGGTGCCCTGCTCGTTGGCGCGCTTATCATTATTCCAGCGGCAATTTCGCGCCAATTCACTCACACTCTAGAAAAATTCCTTGCCGGATCTGCCATTGCCAGCGCCTTGTCAGTTGCCGCCGGATTTTGGATCGCCGCCACCTTT
>JAHJFW010000078.1 GCA_018824765.1 Patescibacteria group bacterium | reverse complement strand
GATATACCTAACGAGTTTTTAATTTAGTTTTTTGATTTCTTTTGTTCCGAAAAAATTCGGAACGGGGGTCGAGTCGAGGCACAGAACCGACGTCCGTAGAACAGGCACGGGCTATCGGTCCAGTAACAGTTTAAAGAGCGGATGACGCAGATGCGTCTTTTGTCGAATCTCGTTTTCGACGTCTGTGGATAAAGTACAAAATTTTTGTGCTTATTAATAATACCTTTTTTTTGAAAACTAATCAATCGACGACCTGTGGAGAAGTATAAAACGTCGCTTAAGTTAGCTATAAAAAAATATTTTATCCACAAGTTTTTTTGTTGCTTGTGGATAAAAATAAGTGTCATCTATGGATAAAATGTATCTTTTTTGAGAATTTTGGGATCCTACTTTCGTAGAAACGACAAACGAAAAGCAGCCAATTAAATCGAAGATTAATAAATTACCAACAAACATTCAAATAACCGCGATTTTCCAAAAAAATCAATTGTCGACCGTCTGGAGTTAATTTAAAACCGTATTTATCAAAAAGCGGGCTAAGATTCTTTGGATCAAAAAGCGCCAAAATTCCACCTTGGCAGTTTTCGGGCAGTTGGACTTCATTTTCCAGCTCAGTCCGATTACCGATAATTGCGGTTTTAACGTCAATTATCAGCTGATTTTCATCATCAGTTGTCCACTGGCTGGAGGTTGATGCCGAAATTGTCTGATAGGGTACGCGTAATTCTCTGATTACTGTTGCATCAGGCAAGGTGTATGGCTTGCTGTCACTAATTCCGATTGAGCCGGCAATAATTGCAGCTGTTGTTGCGTTTATTGCCTCGCTAAACTCCAGCTTGAGCGACGTTATGACCTGTTCGCCGGTATTCCATGTTATTGATTCAGGAAGTATGTCCAAATTCAGGTTTATACTTTTTTCTGCCAAAAGTTCTTGAATTGACGGCCAGAGCTTAGGGACAGCGCTGACCAAAATGTAGTTTTGACCCTTGGACGCACTGCGCGTATCAGGTATTGCCGAAATTACGAGGTTGGTTTTCCATAAATTGCCGTTAATCGGTCCACCAAGTCCCTTTTTAAGATCAAAATAACTTGGCAAGCCCTCCGATTTTATTGCTTCCGGCCATATTTTAAGCCAAGCGCCCGTGTAGTCTCTTTTTGAGGCTGGTAAATTTCTAATAGGTTCGTAAACATAATCTTGAAATTCAACTTCAGATAAGAGCTTGATTACGCCGCTTTTTATTTTTACGGCATCAGTTAGGTCAAAAATACCCAACGCAAAAGGGCTGTAATTCTCTTGCGCGTCTTTAGCTATGCCGGCGAAAAAGGGGAATGGCGCATTTTTAATCTGCGCTGTTTTCCATAAAGCCGGCCACCTATCAGGGATTTTTTGACTTGGCCAGACAAAAGCCAGTGCGACAGTTGATCGGGGCAGTGGAATTTTTGTCCGAAGTATCAATACAACGGCCGTTACCAAAGTGATTAGTATTGTGATTAAGATTCCCAGCGCCAAAAATATCCTGTTTTTTTTCAGCTGTGGGCTTTCGCCGTATGCTAAAAGAGCACTGCCACTTGATATGCTGTCGTGGATGATCGTGTCTGGCATTTCCGGCGCAGGTTTTTAGCGTCTCGGTCCGGAACTTCTTCCAAAGCCGCCATGGCCCCCATGGCCGCCGGGCCGCGATTCGCGTAGCGGGCGTTCGTCACGCGTCGAACCTTTGTAATTCGGGTCAGCCCGTTTAATTGAGAGGTTGATTCTGCCCATGGAGTCTATCTCATAAACTTTTACAGTAACGGTATCGCCGACATTCACAACGTCCGTAACCTTGTTGACGCGTTCTGGTGCGAGTTCTGAGATATGGACCAGACCTTCTTGTTTTGGCAGGATTTCAACAAAGGCGCCGAAATCCATGATGCGGGTTACTTTGCCGGTGAAAATTTCGCCGACTGCGACCTCGCGCGTCAATTGCTTTATCCAATCGATAGCTTTTTTCATCCCTTCCGGTTCAGTCGAGGTGATCATTACCAAGCCATCGTCCTCAATATCAATTTGCACATTGCAAGCGGCGATAATCTCATTGATGACTTTGCCGCCCGGACCGATGACGTCGCGGATTTTATCAGGGTGGATCTTAAACGATTCGATCCGCGGCGCCCACTTGGAGAGTTCTGCGCGCGGGGCTGCAATACACTTTTCAATAACGTCGAGGATTTTAAGCCTCGCTTTCAGCGCTTCAGCCAAAGTTTCTTTAACGGTTTCAAGTGGGATGCCATGGCATTTTGTATCCATCTGGATCACGGTTATGCCTTTGCGCGTGCCGGCAACTTTAAAGTCCATTCCGCCCTCGCCGTCTTCCAAGTCCTGCAGGTCGGTGATGATACGATATTTGCCATTTTTTTCATCACTCGCCATGCCCATGGCAATGCCAGCGACAGGAGCTTCGATCGGCACGCCCGCATCCATCAAAGCCAAAGTTGATCCGCAAGTTGCGCCCATGGATGACGAGCCGTTTGATCCCAAAACTTCCGAAACCACGCGAATGGTGTAAGGGAATTTTTCACGATCCGGCAGCACCGGCATAAGTGCGCGTTCAGCCAAGGCTCCGTGCCCGATTTCGCGCCGACCCGGACCGCGGTTGCTGCGCGTTTCGCTGACTGCATAGCTTGGAAAATTGTAATGATGGAAATAGCGCTTTTTGGTTTGGAATTCCATAGTGTCCAGCGTTTGTTCCATTCCGGGCGAACCCAAGGTTACGGTTGAGAGCACCTGCGTTGAACCGCGCTCAAACAGGGCCGAGCCGTGCGTGCGAGGCATGATGCCGATTGCCGCGCCAAGTTCGCGGATTTCATCAAGAGCGCGTCCGTCAGCGCGTTTTCCTTCTTCCAAAATCAAACGCGTAATTTCAGAGTCCACGAATTCATCCACGATGTCTGAAGCTTTTTTACGGTTGTCTTTTGACAGTTCCTGCTCAAGCAGATGTTTTTCCAAGGCTTCCTTAAGGCGCACGACTGCCGCTTTTCTATCAGCTTTGGTTTTCAAAGGCTGGGCGAACAAAGTCGTTGCTTCAGTGGATTTCATGAATGCGCAGGCGAGCTCTTCGATTTCATGGCGCTCATCCTGCTCCAAACGCGCTTCCTCGGTTTTTGGCGTAATCAAATCAGCCTTAGGTTTGCCGACTTCATCGCGAATTTTATTGATCAGTTCGATGACGGGTTCAAGCTGTTTGTGCGCCCAGCTCACAGCTTCTGTGACATCGGCTTCGGAAACCTGATTGGCACCAGCTTCAACCATTATGGTCTTATTATTCGCT
>JAHJFW010000077.1 GCA_018824765.1 Patescibacteria group bacterium | reverse complement strand
TGCACGCTTTCATGCAAAGTTAAGACGCCAACCTGCTTGAGTTCGCTAAGAGTTGTCTCAAAGACGTCTGCCGGCACGCGGATTGTGACATACGCTGTGCGCGGACCGGTGCCGGGATCGGTAATGGAAGAGGATTCAATATAACCTTTTTTTTCGGACGAGATGCTGACTATTTGTTCAAGGGCTTCTTCCGCGTCGCGGACTCTGATGCTTAGATCGCCGGTTTTGATTATGCGTTGTTGAAGTTGTGAAGTCGTGTCAGGCGCGGCTGAAGTCGCTTTCAAGAGCATTTGCGGCTCTGCTGAGGGCAACATTGCATCTGCCATGTCTCTGTTTTCAAAAAACACCGTAGCTTGCGGCGCACCCGGCGCACCGGCAGTTACGGCGTATTCCATCACATTATTTTTAGCTGGGAAAAAACTTTGCAGGGCTTTAGAGAAAGCGCCGGCGATAACCGCGATTGCTATAACCGTTGCTAAGACAAAACCAAGCCACATCAGCAGGTCGGATTTTTTACTCGGCATTGAAAAAGGGGGCATAGTTGGAAAAAGAAAATAAAATATTGAAGATGGAATATCGAATATCAGAATAGCAGAAAAGAGCAGGAAAAAAAATGCATGGAATATAGCACGTCATATAATTCAGATTTTGTCCATCGCATGGGGTTCGGTGTAGTTAAAATTATCAAAAAAAGCCCGATCGGGCTTTTTTTGATAATTTGGAATTTCTCGCAATGACGGATTTTTTTGTTTTGCGGATGGAGGTTTAGTCAACGACATTGATCGTGCCTCTCATCGAGGGCTGTATTGAGCAGTTGTAATCGTATGAGCCGGTGGATGTAAATTCGCGGCTGTAGGATTGGTTTGGCTGAAGAGTGCCTGAACTGAAATCCGATCCTGTTACGGTATGGGTGTCGATATCGCGGTTTGTCCAAATGATCATTTCGCCTTTTTGGATAGTGATAGACGGCGGGACAAAGCCGTTGGACACACTGCTTATGGTAATCGTGGCTTGTGTCTCGTCGAACTGTTTGTCAATTGCGATATTGGGAGTGAGTGTCATGGTGTCTTGCGGATCGTACGCGGCTGACGAAGTGATTGGCGTGCCGATTGTGTAATTTGTGAAAAAAGCATCAGGCACGTCGTCTATCTGGTTTTTCCAGCTCAAGCCATACAGTGTTTCGGCGATTTCCTGCGTGGTGACCCAGCGTAAAATCCCGCCCTGCTCAACCGCATAGACCTTGGGGTCAGTAGTGATTTTTACCATTTTATAGCCCGGGCGGTATGTGATGTTTTTTCCGAGAGGAATGGCGCCGAGTTGGCCGTCGGTAATGGTTTTGACTCCGGAAAAATCCGAATACCAAGTAAAATAAGTTTTTTCATTCGGGAAAACATAACGCTTGCCGTCCGGCGCGAAATAATAAACCGTGTTTACGGCATTGCCCCTTATCAGGTCGCCGGGAGAAAAATTGCCGGCAGCCGCCGCATGGCCTGCATTGGGCATTAAGAACATTGATAATGAAGCTAGAAATGCAAGTAGCCGGATGAACATATTTATAGATTTTTAAAGAATAAATTTTAATAAAGCCGTGTTTTATTGCACGGTAACTTGCACATCGTCATTGATTGCCGTGAAACCAAGGCCGTCAGTGGCGCGGCCGTTAAAGATAATTGTTCCCGAGTCGTTCCAAGGGCCGGTAGTGGTTGTGCAGGGCGCCGCACCGTCGCAGGTTTTCACGATCGCGCCATTGCTTAGGATTTCAATTTTGGAAATGCCGTTATCATCATTGGCGGTTACTGTAACGTCCAAAGTTTCGCCCTTGTAAATCAGTGATTTGGCCGGTGACACGGTTACGACAGGGCTGTCGTTTGAGGCGATGGTGATTGTTTTATGCGCGGATTGGTAAGTGCGCCCGATGGTGTCTGTAACTATTCCGTAGACGTCGAATGTCGCGCCCTCGCTGCCCGTCATGGTTTCGGACCAGCGGCATTGCCTGATGCCGATGCTACAGGATTTATTAACGATTCCGCCGACAGATATCTCAGTCCTATACACGGCTATTGAAGAATCAACGTCAATGACCGCTTCGCCGGCTTGTCCCGGCCGGATGCTGGCGCGGCCGAGTGTCAGCTTGACCAAGCCGTCGGAATCCGTGGTTATCATGATTGTGGCGGTTGCGGTTTGGGTTGTTTGGTCGAGCGCATAAGCAATAGCTTTGGCTTCGTAACTGTCTTTTGTGCCGGAGGTAGGGATTGAATGTTCGACAGTGCAGGGCGTGAAAGTGCAGGTCTGAATAAGTTGGTTGTCGAAAAACAATTCGATTTTCACAATGCCAGTGGTATGCGAGGCATAAGAGGTCAGCGTTTCAACGTCTCCGCCTCGTGCTGTCAGTTTTGAGAGTGATAATATCACGCCTCCTTGCACGGCCGGCGCCGTTGGCTGTGTAGAGGTTGTCGGAGTTTCCGGAGTTGTAACTTGCACTGGCGGTGCAATGACCGATTGCAGGGTCGGGTTGGCGGATTTGACCGATTCCGTTACATAGTCGGAGGCAGAGGCTACAGGATTGCCGATTAAATAGTTGATAAAGAAAGCGTCAGAAATGTCATCTATTATTTTCGCCCAATCAGCGCCGAACAGTTCTGTTGCAAGAGCTTCGGTTTGGATCCAGCGCAGAGAATTCCATGGACCCACGGCATATACTTTCGGGTCAGTCGTGATTTTTATTAGCCGCGTGCCCGGACGATAAGTGGCGTTGCCGCCGATCGTAATGGCGCCGAGCTCGGCATCGGTGATTGTCTTGACGGATGCAAAATCCGCATACCAAGTCAGGTATGTTTTTTCCGTCGGAAAGACGTAGCGTTTGCCGTTTTCCGCGTAATAATAAACTGACGGGCCCGATGCTTTGATCAAGTCGCCGGGGGCGAGCGTTGCGGCATGTAGCGGACCTGCGGCAAGAAAACCGAGAATCGGAAAAGTTGTGAGAAGAAGGTTGCGTAGATACATATTGAAAGTATGATAACAAAAATTCACGTTCGCGTCCTATTTAGTCGAATGTCCAACACCCGATCATTCTTAGAGGAGGCTTTGCAACTTTAATGCTTCTGCGAGCGGATCCTCTGAGCCAAAAATCGCGCTTGCCGCGCAAAAGCGCGTAACTCCGGCTTTTTTGAGAAGTGGAATGGTATCGACATTCACATTGATATCAAAACCGATCGGGATTGACGGCCACTTCGAATGTATTTGTTCGGCGCGTTTTATATTTTGATGGTTGAGTTTTTGCCCTGAAAATCCCGGGGTCGCGCCCATCACCAAGATTTCCTCAAGCGACTCGACATACGGAGCAAGTTTTTCAAGCGGCGTTTCCGGAGAAATCGCCAGTCCGGCTTCTTTGTTTAAGGCATGGACTCTGTTGATGAGCGCATCGTGATGGATTGGTGTTTCCAGATGCCAGATAAAACGCGTAATCGAAGCAATGTCCGAGGCTTCTTCAATATAATGTCCGGGATCCATCACCATGAGATGGAGTTCGAATTGCGCGGTTGTTTTCAACCCGCGAAGTTTCAAAATGTCAAACCACGTGCGGTTCGGGACGAATGCACCGTCCATGATGTCGATTTGCATCATAGGAAAATCCGCTTCCAAGAGTGCAACGCGTTCGCGGAATTCTTTTTCGTCATGTGCGAGAATCGCTGGAATGAGTTGATTCATCCTAGTTGTTTTACACGTTGGTGGTGCCGTGCGGCTTTTGAAAAGGGAGTTGATAAAAAGGCGGCAATCAATTGCAGCGCATAGCGCGCATCCATACTCCAACCGGACAACGTGATTAAATTCGCATTGTTGTGCTCGCGCGCCAGCCTCACTTCTTCGACCGAGTGCGCATCAAAAGCCCGCACCCCTTTTATGCGGTTGGCTGCGATCGTGACTCCGACCCCGCTGCCGCAAATCAGAATGCCTCGCGCTAGCGGATTTTTCGCAATCATTCGCGCCACGCGTTTACCAATCTCGGGATAATCATCGTCGGCGATAAATTCCGGCGACAGATCTTGGATTTTATATTTTTGCGCGGTCAAATATTTTTTGAGTTTCTCTTTAAGTTCAAACCCCGCATGATCCGCGCCGAGAATAAGTTTTGTCATGTGAGTATTTTACTTCCCGCGGAAAAGAAAGTCCAAAGAGCCCCGAGCCCTGAGCCCCGAGCACTGAGAACTGAGCACTGAGAACTGAGATCTGAGCCCCGAGCCCTGAGTCCTGAGAACTTGAGAATCCTCCGCTCCCTTGACCCTGCCATTTTTTTCGCGCATCATAGATTATTATGAGCGACACAAAATCATCACGTCCGGATTTTCCAAAAATGGAAGAAGAGGTTTCCGCTTTTTGGGAGAAAAAGCGGATTTTCGAGCGGTCTATTGAAGAGCGGCCGGAGAACAAAGTTTTCGTATTTTATGACGGTCCGCCGTTTGCCACGGGCTTGCCGCATTACGGGCATCTTCTGCAATCCACGATTAAAGATGTGGTGCCGCGTTATTGGACTATGCAAGGATATCGCGTGCCGCGGCGCTGGGGGTGGGATTGCCATGGGTTGCCGATCGAGAATTTGATCGAAAAGAAACTGGGCCTGTCTTCCAAACGCGACATCGAAGCGTACGGCATCGATAAATTCAATCAGGCGTGCCGCGCATCTGTCAGCACCTATGAGCAGGAATGGGACCGGTATATCAAGCGCCTTGGCCGCTGGGTGGATTTTGAACATTCATACAAGACCATGGACAACGATTACATCGAGTCTGTGTGGTGGATATTTTCGGAGCTGCACCGCAAAGGGTATGTTTATAAGGACCTTCGCGTTTCTCTGTATTGCCCGCGTTGCGCAACGCCGCTGTCAAATTTTGAAATCGCGATGGGAGATTCATATGAGGATCGCGAAGATCCGGCAATCACCGTTAAGTTTAAGGTTAAGGGGATGGAGAATACGTATCTTTTGGCGTGGACGACAACACCATGGACATTGCTTGCAAATACCGCCATTGCGGTTAATCCGGATCTTGAGTATTGCAAAGTGAGGATGAAAGAAACCGGCGAAGAAGTGATTTTTGCAAAGGATAGGAAAGACGATGTCTTGAAAAGGTTTTTTCCTTTGAAAGGTGAAATGTCTTTTGAAATCTTGGAACGCATCAAAGGCTCGCGCATGGTTGGCTGGGAATATGAGCCGCTTTATTCATTTTTGCCGTTGGATAAAAAGGGGCATTGCGTGATTGCTACGGACTATGTCAGCGCCGAGGAGGGTACCGGCTTGGTGCATACTGCGCCGGCTTTTGGCGAGGATGATTTCAACGCGTCTAAAAAATACGATTTGTCAGTATTGATGACGACTGACGGCGAAGGCTGTCAACGGCCGGAGATGGGGAAGTTCGCGGGATTGCCAGTTAAGGAATCAGACCAAAAGATAATCGACGATTTAAAGGCGCGCGGATTGTTATTTGATGAAGACAAGATAATTCACAGCGTTCCGGTATGCTGGCGTTGCAATACATTGTTGCTTTATAAGGCGCAATCGGCTTGGTTTGTGAATATCACGAAATTGAAACCCAAACTGCTGGAGGCGGCGAAGAAGATTAACTGGCATCCGGAACATTTGAAGGAAGGTCGTTTCGGCAAGGGATTGCAGAGCGCGCCGGACTGGTGCATTTCGCGCACGCGTTTTTGGGGCGCGCCATTGCCGGTTTGGGAGTGCGAATCCTGTCATGAGCGCAAAATTATCAGTTCGATCGCGGAGATGAAAAAAGCGGCGGTTGAAAAATTACCATCCAAACCCGATCTGCATCGGCCCGAGATAGACAAGATTGAATTTACCTGCGCTTGCGGCGGACGCATGGCGCGCATCAAAGAGGTGTTTGATTGCTGGTTTGAATCAGGCAGTATGCCCTATGCGTCAGCGCATTATCCTTTTGAAAACACCGAATGGTTTGATGATAATTTTCCGGCGAACTTCATTGCCGAAGCGCAGGATCAGACGCGCGGCTGGTTTTACAGCATGCATGTCCTTGCTACGGCGCTGTTTAACAAGGCCTCCGCCAAACACGTAATTGTAACCGGTATGATTTTGGCCGAGGATGGGAAAAAGTTGTCAAAAAAATTAAAGAACTACACTGATCCGTGGGAGCTGATTACTAATGTAGGAGCTGATGCATTGCGCTACTACTTGTTGTCTTCGCCGGTTATCAGGGCGGAGAATCTGAATTTTGTTGATAAGGATTGCGAGCTTCTCCAGCGGCTCTTATTGCAAATACTATGGAATGTGCGCGCGTTTTATTTGCTGTATGCCGGCACCGATAAAAACGCGTTGGTAAAACCTCGTTCAGCGCATATTTTGGACCGCTGGATTTTTGCAAGGTTCATGAAGCTGAATAAAGATGTAACCGAGTCCATGGATGGCTATGATTTGGTTGAAGCGGCGCGCGCCATCCGCCCCTTTGTGGACGATCTTTCGACTTGGTGGCTTAGGCGTTCGCGCGACAGGATGAAAGGCGATGATGAATATGACAAGCAGGACGCTTTGCGGACATTGCGGGAAATCCTGTTGGATTTGAGCACGGTGATGGCGCCATTCACACCGTTTTTCGCCGAGCGGCTGTATCAGGATTTGGAAGGTTCGAAAATGTCAGTGCACTTGGAGCGCTGGCCTAAGCTTGATGAGCGGCTACTCGACGTACAGCTATTGGAAGATATGGAGTGGGCGCGCGAGGTTGCAAGCCGCGGGCTGGAGGCGCGCGCAACCGCCAAGATTCCGGTAAGGCAGGCGCTTGCTTCGCTTACGATAGTGATGCGCGATAATTCTGCGGCTGAACGTTTGAAAAACAGGCAGGATTTGATCGCATTGATACGCGACGAATTGAATGTGGAATCAGTTCTACTACAGGGCGGCCAGAATGATATAGCGGAACCGGAACAGTGGATAATAGAGCTCGATACAAAGTTGACCCCGGAACTTAAGAAGAAAGGTATGTTGCGCGAGTTGTCGCGGCAATTTATGAATCTGCGCAAGCAGGCGGAGTTGGTGCCGGATGACCGCATTGAGGCTGTAGCGGTTGTCAAAGATAAGGAGATTTTGGAATTATTAAAACAAGCAAAAGAGCAGATTATGCGGGAGATACGGGCTGAAAAGTTTGAGATTGTCTCGACGTCAGCTGTTGATTTCACGTATACGTCAGAGATAAAATTGGGCGATATTGAGGTAAAGCTGGGGCTGCGCCGGATTTAGCCCCTGATTTGCGAATTAATTCCCGACGTTCTATATCCGACGTAGGACATCGACAGCATTGACAAAATGCCGATTTTACTATATTTTAAACTGTTACTGATTCATAATGAATCGGGGACTTTGACAACTTACTGAAAGGAAACAGGCGATGAACGGAACTTCTTTCGTGAGAAGGTTCATCGAAACCGACGACGGCGTAAGGCGCTACGAATTGATTGAAGAGTTGGGCGAAGGCGGCATGGCAATGGTCTACGCCGCACTCGACCACCAGCGCGACAAGCGCAAGGTTGCGGTCAAGTTTCCGCATCCTAGGATTTATGACACGGAAAAAGCGCCGGAGCGTTTCGGCCGCGAGATGCAGGTGCTGAAGAAGCTCCGGCATCCGAACATCGTCGGCTATCTCGATCACGGCATTGATGAGTCCATGGGCGTGCCGTTCTTCGTGATGGAGTACTTCCATGGCAAGACGCTGGCCGAGCTCATTGAAGAGCGGAGAGCGGCTGCCAAGGGCGCACACATCGGCGTTTCGCTAATCCGGCAGCCGTTCTTTTCGGAAATCGTTGAACAGTCGCTTTTGGGTGTCGAAGCGGTTCACAAGAAAGGCTTTGTCCATCGCGACATCAAACCGCTGAACATCTTTTGTCGGCTCGAAAACGGACACATGATCGTAAAGTTGTCCGATTTCGGCATCGTCAAGGTGCTGGATGACTGCGAGTCGGAAACGCTTTGTGCGGGCAATCAGTTGACCGAAGAATGGGTGATGCTCGGAACTCCCGAGTACCTGTCGCCGGAGCAGCTTAACAGCCGCGATATCGACAGCCGTTCTGACCTGTATGCGTTAGGCACGGTATTTTACGAAATGGTAACCGGCAAGCCGACAATTCAGGTGCGTAAAATGCGGCAGATGCAGTACCTGTACGAATTGCAGGAGCCTTTGGCAGAGAGCAAGCATCCAAGCAGATTTGCAGGCGGCATGGACAAGGAGTTGGAGAAGTGGATTCTGGCACTGCTGGAAAAGAATCCGGAAAACCGCATCCAAACCGCAGGCGAAGCCCTGCAGCGCTTCCGCGAGATAATGAAGAAGGAGCGCGTGTCCGTTCCAAGTCTGCAAACGAAGCCGGCGCCGAAGGCGAGAGAGAGCGTTGCCAGCCGGCCAGGAGCGGAAAGTCCGCCCGCATCGCAAGCACAACCAAAGCCAGCGGCCAAGGATCCGAAGGGCATTGCTTACTTCAACTATGTCTTCTTGGCAGTCTTAGCCGTCATTGTCGCTGTAATTGCCGCCAGATGGCTGCATGGCAGCGATGAAACAGCAACGATTGCCAAGGACAGCCGCGCTACTGCCTCTGGCAGCACCAAGCTCGCGATGAGTGCGCCTGCAAACACGCCGGCTCAAGTCGAAGCCTCACCAACAGCCGTGGTTTTGACTGCGGCAGACGAGCTGCCGCCACCGGATCGCCGGCGCTTCGATAACGCCGACAAGAACTTCCAGCGTCTGCCCAAGCATTTCCCATGCGGGCAAGGCATCAAGATGGATTTGCTCTACATCACGGCCAAGTACCCGAATTTTCCCAATCCGCAGTATCGGGTCGCCGAATGCTTTGCCCGGGAAAAAAACGCGAAGAAGGCGGAAACCTTCTTCAAGCAGTACGAGGCTCTGACCGGCGGCAGGGAACCGCCAAAGTAGCCCTTTTCTTCAAACGGCTCCAGATAATATCTTGAGC
The DNA here is from genome assembly GCA_018824765.1 of Patescibacteria group bacterium. Taxonomy (GTDB): domain Bacteria; phylum Patescibacteriota; class Patescibacteriia; order 2-12-FULL-60-25; family 2-12-FULL-60-25; genus JAHJFW01. The sequence continues at coordinate 16,606 of JAHJFW010000077.1, read as the reverse complement.
CGTTTTTTTTATTGTCGCACAACATTCCAATCAATTTTGAAATTTAAAAAAATTGCAACAGCGGGGAAAGCGGAATTTCATGTCATTCCGACCGACGAGTCCGCGAGGAGCGGAGGAATCCCTTTTAGTCTCTCAAAGTAGCGGACGGAAAGGGATACCTCCACTACACTCCGTTAAACTCCGTTTCGGTCGGGATGACAAAGCGAGTGTTGCAAGTTTAAGTAGAATACAAGAATCATTAGATGACAGGAAGCGTATTTTGACATAGCATACTCATATGATCGGATCACTCCGCGGAAAGATTTTAGAAGTTCGCGCGTCCTCGATTCTCTTGGAAGTACAGGGCGTTGGCTATGCCGTCTCTTTGAGTTTGCCGGCCTTGGCTGTTTTGCAGGCATGCGCAGAAGTTTTTTTATATATTCATGACCATGTGAGGGAAGATGTAAGGGATTTGTACGGATTTGGGACGGCTGAAGAGCTGGATTTTTTCAGGCAATTGATCGGAGTTTCAGGCGTCGGGCCGAAAGCCGCCCTGACAATTTTGTCAGCCGGTTCGTTCCAGTCAGTCAAAAATGCCGTCATGGCCGGTGATATTTCAATGCTGACTTCAGTGCCCGGCGTCGGAACGAAAACCGCGCAAAAGGTGGTGCTTGAATTAAAGGGTCGTTTGATTGAAGAAAAGGAAACCGCTCCGCAGGATCGCGAGGTTTTGGATGCGCTTTTGTCGCTTGGGTATAATTCCAGTCAGGCGCGTGAAGCTTTGAAAAATCTCGACCCTTCGCTTACGGACACAGCCGAGCGCATACGCTTTATTTTAAAAAATGTTTCAAAATGAAATTGGTTGAAATCACAAAACCCGAGCTCTGGGATGATTTTCAAAACGCGCAGCGATTCGCGCAGTTCACCCAAGCGTGGAAGTGGGGGGAATTCAGGCGTTCGTGCGGACTGGACGTCCGGCGTTTCGCTTTGGTTGACGAGGCCGGCGCTTGGCTTGCGGCAGTGCAGATGGAATTTCGTCCGAAAAAATTCGTCGGCGGTTACTGGTTTGCGCCGCGTGGCCCGGTTTTTTCACGCCATGTAGGCGACGATGACAAGCGCGAAATTTTTCAAACGTTATTGGAGAATCTTAAACGCCAAAAAATGGCCAGAGCATTATTTTGGCGGTTTGAACCGCTGGCAGCTTTGGGGCATCCAGAAGGCTTAATGCCATTGTCTATGCGCAGGATTTTTTCGGCCAATCCGGCATCTACCATGATTTTGGATTTGACGCCTTCGATTGCGGAGATATCAGGAAAATTGAAACAAAAAACCCGTTACAACATACGTGTTGCCGAGCGCGGCAAAGTTTTGGTGCGGCTGGTGGAAAAGACGGAAGACATGGACGCGTTTCTGGATTTGATGGATGAGACGGCCAAACGCGATAAATTCGTCCAGCATGACCGCGAGTATTTGCGGAAACTGGCGGAAAACGGGATTGCTGCCGGCACAGCGCGCTTGCGGCTGGCTGTTAGCGCAGGCAAGGTGCTGGCCGCGAATTTGGAGATGCTCTGCGAAGATACTGTAACTTATTTGCACGGCGCATCTTCTTCGCGAGACAGGCAACTGATGGCACCCTATCTTTTGCATTGGGATGCGATCTTGCAAGCCAAACGCGACGGATATTCGTATTATGATTTTTGGGGGATCAACCCTTTGTCAAAAGGAGCTTTTGCCTATAAACGGTCATGGGAGGGGATTACGCGTTTTAAGGAGGGTTGGGGAGGGGAGAGGCTGGATCTTTACGGAACTTGGGATTTGCCGTTAAACTTGCCTTTATACCGTTTAATTTTTTACCGATTAGGATGGAGAAGCTGAAAAAATTGTTCAGTCGGGTGCTGGACGCTTTTGATTTAAAAATTGCCATAGCTGTTTTTTTGGCTTGTGGCATAGGTTTTTTGGCGGGCACGTATATTTTGAGTTTGCCCATGCCGAAAATTTTGGAATTCAAAGGAGCGGGCAATGAAATTTTTATAAAGGGAAAAACATACCCGCATGCGTCAATCGTAATATTTAATGAGTGGGGTTTACCAGTTAGTTCGGCGTCGGCTGACGGTGACGGCGTTTTTGAGTTTAGCAATCTGCCAAAAACGGAGATTGGAGAAAAGGTTTCTTTGCGTGCCTTGCTGGGCGATCGCCGCGCTTCTCCGGCTCGGCGTCTGAATGTAAAAGATTGTACGGTTGACGAACGAGAAGAGATCATTGTGCCTGAAGAAGATTTGCCGCCGCTCGCCATCCCGCCTGTTTCAACTGGGACATATGCGACGAAAGGCGATTTAAAAGCCTCGCAAGCTTCTTCAACCGAGATTGAAAGCATTGGCGTGAGCGCGCGTTTATCCAATTCTTTTCCAATGGCCGGCGAAGTAATGGAAATATTCTCAATCGTCAATGATCAAAAAGGCGGAAGCGTAAAAGACGCCGAGGTTTCAGCCGTTGTTCATTATCCGGAAGGAGATAAAATTGCAACGGCGTCTTCAACCGGAGAGCTGTATGTTAATAGATTGTCGCTGCCGGAAACCGTACCCGCCGGCAGCACGATAAATATTGATATTACGGCGAAATATAAAGGTTCCAGCTCGACAACCAGGCTTGTATTCACCATCCAATAACAGCCTAGGGCTTAAAAATGCTATAATGAATTGCAGATTAATTCATTGTTTTATTTTTTTATGAAGACAGGCTTATTACAAAAAGTCGCCTGGATCCTCGTGATCGTAGGCGCATTAAATTGGGGGCTGGTCGGAGCCTTTGATTTGGATCTTGTCAATCTGATTTTCGGGTTATGGCCAACGCTCGTGAGGGTTGTGTATATCCTCGTCGGGTTGTCAGCTTTGGTAATGTTGTTCGGCGGCTCCTGCAAAGCCAAAGGGGGCGGAGAAAAGAAGATGTGAGATTAAAAAAAGCCGGACAGAACGTCCGGTTTTTTTATCGGGAGAATTATTTTTAGAATACCCCTCGATTCCAAGCTTCTTTATTAAAAAAACAACGACGTTTGTCATTGTTTTTTTGGTGCGTCGGCTGGGAATCGAACCCAGAACCTTGGGCTTAAGAGGCCCCTGCTCTGCCAATTGAGCTACCGACGCAAGTGAGGGAAATGCGGGAGAGTTTACTCTACCATATGGACCGAACGCCGCGTCGGCAAGAGGCTCTGCCGATTACCGACGCAAGTGAGGGAAATGCGGGAGAGTTTACTCTACCATATGGACCGAACGCCGCGTCGGCAAGAGGCTCTGCCGATTACCGACGCAATATTTCATTTTTATGAAGCTTATGGATAATAAAGGAATTTAGTGCCCGTAGTCAAGTGATTCACCTTGTAGCAATTGATGTTTTCCGCTATGCTCCTTCCGTTTTTAGCACCCGTATTTCAACGGATAGAATGCGGGCCTCCGAAGCCCGAGATCCAAGTTCGATTCTTGGCGGGTGCACCATTATCAAAAATTTCCCGATCGGGAAATTTTTGATAATGGCATTTGTCTGGCACGATGGAAATCTTGTCCTTGACAATTCCTTGAAGAAAAAATATTCTTCTTGCTCCCGTTCTTTTCTAATGCAAGCGAGGAGGACGCATGCCGTTTGTCACAACCCAGTTCGTCATCAATCCGGTTGATGAGATTGAGGAGCAGGATGCGGACTCGGATGAAGATGAAGATTGCGCGCAAGCCGATGAATCCGGCAGCGACGATCATGCGCATGTGCGTGTTGCAAGGCCAAAAGAAGGTTTTGCCGGAAAACCCTGCAAAGCCTTGCTGGACGATGGCCGCATGTGCGGCACTATCATCTCTAGGTACAACTTGCACTCCGAGCAGATCTGCAATGTTTGCAGTCGGCGTTTTGCGCGACGAAACCAAAAGCCCCGTTTCTTCAAAAAAAGCTACGAGTTGAAGTTGCGTTGACGCTTGTGTCGCGAAGTCCGATCTCAACCGGTGCTACCACCGGTTTTTTTATATACGCGAAAATGACTTGCCACTAATGCTCTCTTTTGCGATAGTATTGCGGAATATGAGAATGACACAACTTTTTACAAAGACCGCGAAAGAGCCGCCGCACGACGCCGAATCCGCGAATGCCAAACTGCTGGTGCAGGGCGGATTTGTGCATCAAGAAATGGCCGGGGTTTATTCATGGCTGCCGTTGGGGCTTAAAACGTTGCGGAAGGTGGAAGCGATTATTCGTGAGGAAATGGATGCCTTGGGTGCGCAAGAGATCTTGATGCCCGGCCTTCAACCGAAAGAGAATTGGATGACGACCGGCCGCTGGGACACGGTTGATGTGTTGTTTAAGCTTAAGAGCCAGACGAAAAAAGAATTTGCGCTAGGGGCCACGCATGAAGAGATTGTGACACCCCTCGTAAAGTCGTTTATTTCATCTTACAAGGATTTGCCATTGGCGGTATACCAGATTCAGACAAAATACCGCGACGAGTTGCGGGCTAAGAGCGGCGTTTTGCGCGGGCGTGAGTTTGGAATGAAGGATTTGTATTCATTTCATTTGTCGCAAGAAGATTTGGAGGATTTTTATGGACGCGCCATGGAGGCGTATATGCGGGTCTTTGGGCGGTGCGGCATTCGCGCGAAAGTTACGGAGGCGTCGGGCGGTGATTTTTCCAAAAAGTTTTCCCACGAATTTCATTTGGAAACACCGGCGGGAGAAGATAACATTTTAGCGTGTACAGCATGCAGTTTTGCGCGAAACGCGGAAATCGCGACGGTGAAAAAAGGCGGCTCCTGTCCTGAATGCGGCGCCGCACTTGGCATGACAAAAGGGATCGAGATCGGCAATATCTTTGATCTGGGACATAAATTTGCCGAGGCCTTTAATGTCGAAGTAACTACTGAAGACGGCGAAAAGCAGTTGGTGTATATGGGGTGTTTTGGCATCGGAATTACGCGGCTGGTGGGCGCCATTGTTGAGGCGTCGCATGACGATCGCGGTATCATTTGGCCGAAATCCGTCGCGCCCATGGCAGTCCATCTGGTTTCATTGTCGTCAAAAGACGCAAGTTTGCAGGCGCGCATTCGTGAAACGGCAGAGGGGCTTTATGATGATTTGGAAAAAGAGGGGATTGAAGTTTTGTGGGATAACCGCACAGATGTGAGCGCCGGAGAGAAGTTGGTGGACGCGGATCTTCTCGGATTTCCTTTGCGTTTGATAATTTCGGAGAAGACTTTAAAAGACAATGCATTCGAGTGGAAATTGCGGCAAGAAAAAACATCGTCGCTGGTGACTGTGCAGGATATACGCGATGAAGTGATTGCGTTTGCCGCGGAAGAGTAGAAAGGAGAGGGTTTTTACTTATATGTTGCTATGGTACAATCCATACCGGTTTTATTTTTTTGATTTTTTTATATGCCAAAAACAAGAACTAAGACGCGCGTTGCGTCCAAAACCTCCACTCGCATTTTAATCGGAGTAACGGCAATTGCCCTAATGGGGCTTGCGGCATACGGGTACAGCTACGGCTATGGTTTTATAACAAGGCTGCAAACCAAAATCGCTCCACCGCCAGTAGCGGTTAATGTCGTCGAAGTATCGCCAGAGGCTTCAAGGCCAATCATTATGCCAAAGGCGGAGAATGAGCCTTTGCTTGCCCGATCCCTTGCCCCTATTTTAGTTTCCCTAAAAAGCAGCGGATCGACACAGAACGTCAAACTGTTTTCATTCAGCGCAACTCCTCTACAGCAACAGGAACAATTTGGGGACGTGACTATAAAACAGCTGGTTTATTCGCTGACTGTGACCAGGGGTTTGAAGCTGTCGAAATTCAGTTTGGCAGGATTTTCAGAGACCGCAACGTCGCTTACGCCGCTTTCAATTGTCGCCTATCGAGCAACAGGGACAAAACAAATATTCCATGTTGGGAAAGGGGATTCAGAGAGTATAATTTCCGTCCCAAAACCAGATGTGGATGATGAGGAGTTTATTGTGGTCGTAACAGCGAAAGATAAAGAATTCAAACTCGGAAATCAGAACACCATTACATTATCTGCGGATGTCGAACTTGTAATTGATCTTGCGCCGCAATCGATGTCTGTAAAAATAGAATTGTTGACCGATGCATCATTAGACAAGGTCGGCGGTTATCTGTGGAATAACCGGAAATACGGCGACAACGTGTTTACTGCCACGCCTGCAGATCCGAATATATATTATCTTATGCAAAGCGTAAAACCGGTTGACAATGAGACGTCGAATTTGAAACCCGACTATTTGCGCTGGTGTCCTTCGATTTTTTCCGACAGTAATGCAACGGCGCACAAGGCGGTTTTAGGGAGCGTTGGCGGTTCGAATGATTGGTTTTGCATGAAGGGATCTTTATTGGGTTTTGAAGTGAAGTTTATCAAATAGAAGTTCTCTTTTTTCCGCAGCGCGAACAGAATCTTTGCCTCCGAATCTGTAAACGCAGGCATAAATTCAAAAAAAGCGGATCTAAAAATTCTTCGGATTATGCGCGTGGATAAGCGCAACATCCGGACTTATTATTTTTTCTTTTACCAGCCACTGCAATTCTTGATCCAGATCAACCATGTGCTCGTCTTTGGAGGTGAAGATCGTATTTTGTAATTGTTCGGTTCGTCCCTCTCTTATCAGATTGGAGACCGCATGCGTATTTATCAAAACTTCATGGACCGGTATGAGCCTGTTGTCCAAACTCGGCAGAAGCAGCTGTGAAATTACGCCCTTCAGCATAAGTGAGAGCTGAAGCCTGATTTGCTGCTGTTGCGCGCCCGGGAATGAATCGATTATGCGCTCAACTGTTTGCGCGGCGCCGTTAGTATGCAGAGTCGTCAACACCAAATGTCCGGTTTCAGCCAAAGTCAAAGCCAATGAGATTGATTCCGGATCGCGCATTTCGCCAACCAGAACAATATCCGGATCCTGTCTGAACACATGTTTGAGGCCTTCTGCAAAAGTCAAAAAATCAAGCCCCAATTCGCGCTGCGTAACCAAGCTTTTTTTGGATTCGTAAACGAATTCAATCGGATCTTCCAATGTAACGATATGCTCGACGCGATTCTGGTTGATGTGCTCCAACATGCTGGCGAGCAGGGTTGATTTGCCTGCGCCCGTCGGTCCGGCAACGAGCACAAGACCTTGAGTGAGTTTTACGAATTCATCCGTCACTTCCGGTGCATCCAGTGATTCAAGCTTAGGAATGGCAGCTGGAATCAAACGCGCCGCTAAACCTGGCTTGCCTTTCGTCCAATAAAAGTTGATGCGAAACCTGTTGCGATCCTCCAGTTCGACAGAAGCATCAATGTCGTGTTTTTTTTCAAAAGCTTCGAATTTATTCGCAGGCAGTATTTTTTTTATGTCAGCCAATAAGTTTTTTTCCTCGACTGCAGCCTCGTTTTTAAGCGCTTTCAAGTCGCCTTGTATTCTAAAGATCGGCCTTTCGCCGGTGTGTATGTGGACATCGGAAGCTTTTGAAGAAACTGCTTGCCCGAATAGTTTGTGTATAAGCGAATTATTGTTTGGCGGCATAGAAATAGAATAGCATAAAAAATCACCTAGAAAAAATTATATTGCTTCGGCAGTAAAATTTTCCTTCCATGCAAAAATAAAAACCGCCGGCGCGAGACCGGAAGTTTTTTCAGGAACCTCTTTACATTGCCGCCGGTTCCTCCGCTTCAGGCGAGTGTTTCAGCGCATCCTTTAAACCTTTGCCAGCTTTGAATTTGGGAACTGTAACAGCTTTTATTTGAATCTTTTCTGACGGGTTTTGCGGATTGACGCCCATGCGTCCGGCGCGTCGTTTGGCGGAAAAAGTGCCAAAACTGGCGATCGTTACCTCGCCTCCTTTTTTTAGAGTTTCCGTGACAATGTCGACAAAGCACTCGACCATGTCTTCGGCTTGTTTTTTGGTCACGCCTATTTTTTCGGCAATGACGCTGATAAGCTCTGCCTTATTCATAGGTTTTGCGTTAATAATAAAAGGGATTTAATTAAGCGTAAACCTTTTTTCGCATCAGGGCAAGCGGGGAAGTAAGGAATGACGAATTATGAAATCCGAATGACGAATGGGAATAAAAGTTTTTAGTGCCCATTGCGGGGTCTCACGTCCTATGTCCTGCGTCTTCCCAAACCTAGATTCCAGATTCTAGATTCTTTTTTTACCGTGCGTACTCGATGATTCTGGTTTCGCGGATCAGGGTTACCCTCACTTCACCCGGGTATTTTAATTCTTGTTCGATTTTTGCGGCTACTTCACGCGCCAATTTTGTTGCGCCGAAATCGTCCATCTCTTTCGGATTAACGAAGACGCGAATCTCGCGGCCAGCCTGGATGGCGTAGACTTTTTCCACGCCTTCAAAGCCCGCGGCGAGGTTTTCCAGCTCTTCCAAGCGTTTGATGTAAAACTCCAGAGACTCTTTCCGGGCTCCGGGCCGAGCGCCGGAGATGGCGTCAGCCGCCTTCACAATAACCGCTTCCAGCGTTTTCGGTTTGTCTTCATGATGGCCGAGCGACTGATAGCAGATTTCTTCCGGGAATCCGAATTTTTTCAGGATTTGGTAGCCGAGCTCCGGATGGCCGCCCTGCAAGTCATGGTCAACAGCTTTTCCAATGTCATGGAAGAGCCCGCCTTTTTTACAGATTGTCACATCCGCTCCCAATTGTTCCGCCATCAAACTGGCCAGATTAGCGACTTCCGTAGAATGTTGCAGCTGATTTTGGCCGTGGGAAGTTCGATATTTTAAGCGACCTAGAATTTGCACCAGTTTGGGATCAATGCCGGCAACGCCAATGCCAAGTTGGAACAGCGCGTCTTCGCCAGCCTTTTTAATATCCAGCGCCAGTTCTTTTTTAGCTTCTTCAACAGCCTCTTCGATTCTGCCGGGGTGTATGCGTCCATCGGCGATCAGTTTGTCCAGCGCGCGTTTGGCCACATGTCGGCGGATGGGGGAGAAGCCGGAGATTGTAATCATGCCGGGTGTATCATCCACGATTAATTCGCAGCCGGTTAAGAGTTCAAGGGCTTTGATGTTCCGGCCTTCGCGTCCGATTATGCGACCCTTCATTTCGTCGCTGGGCAGTTCAACGTTCGTGGTTGTTGTTTCCACGACAGTTGAGGACGCCAAACGCTGGATGGCCACGGCCAGTATATTTTTCGCTTTGCGGTCAATTTCCTCCGATTCCATCTGTTCCAATTTGCGGACGCGCGACATCAAAGTCTCCTGGCTCTGTTCTTCAACCAGCTTCAACAGCCTTTCTTGTGCCTCTGCTTGGTTCAAGCCGGCCACTTCCTCCAGCTTGACGCTTTCATCCTGTTTCATCTGTTCGATGATTTGCTGGTCCTCCAACAGCTTGGAATTTTTAATTTCAATGTCTTTGCGGGCGTCCTCGATTTCCAATAATTTCGTACCAAAAACATTCTCCTTTTCGGAGAGAGCGTTCTGTTGCTTTTTTAATTCTTCGAGCGCCCGTTTTTCTTCCAAACGCGCATCTTCCAGAATTTTTACCGCTTTGTCTTTTGCCTTGATTAAGACCTCCTTTTCTTTGGTTTCAGCTTCGGCAGTCAATTTTTTAGCCTTGGCTTCAGCCTCATCAACCAGCTGCTGGAGCTTTTTTCCTTTTGATGAGACAATTGATTTGGCCGCTATAAAACCAAAAAACGATCCTAGAATAATCCCTAAAATAATATAAAAGAATGTCATAAAACATGATCCGTGACGTAAGACAGACATCCCTAAAAGCAGGGAACGGGCTTCTTCGGCTTTGACAGTGGCCTGTGTTTAATTTTCCAATAACGGCCGATACAATTGCGAGGAAGAGCCGACCACGGGCTGGTAGTTTTCTAAGCCATGGGCTTAGATCTGTCGTTACGTCCGGTACTGATAATAATTAAGGTCGGTAATCTAAAGGTATCAGTTTTTTTCCAGCGTGTCGAGTGTTTGCGCGTTTATCAGGAAAAAGTGGCCGATTCGCGTTCTTTTCAGGGCGGATAAATAACCGCCGCAACCCAAGGCGCGGCCGATGTCATCGGTTAGTGAGCGGATATATGTGCCGGAAGAACAGGTGACGCGGAAGCGCAGTGTTGGCCACTCATATTCAATCAGTATCAGTTCGGAAATAATGACGTGCTTTGTCGGGCGCAGATTTTCGGTTGCCGTGCCTTTGCGTGCGAGTTCATACAATTTTTTTCCGCCGACTTTCTTTGCGGAATAGATTGGCGCTTTTTGATCATACCCGCCACGGAATTTTTCAAAGGCTTTTTCGATTTCCTCTTCACTCGGCACTCGGCACTCGGTACTTTGCACTATCACGCCCTCCGGATCAAATGTGGTACTTGTGGCTCCAAGTTCCGCGGTCGCCTCGTAGGTCTTATCCAGTCCGACGTATTCCGATAAGCGCTTCGTCGCATCACCAATGCCCAAGATTAAAAGTCCGGTCGCGAACGGATCCAGCGTTCCGGCATGGCCGACCCTGCGCGTTTTGAAAATGCGACGCACGCGGTCAACCGCATCATGCGAGGTTATTCCGGCGGGTTTATCAATCAGGAGTATTTGGTCCATATGGACATCCTCTCACACTCTGACAACCTTGCGAAGGCTTTCAGGGGGATGGTAAACGGATTATCGCCGGAGTTCATTTTGCACCGGATGCGAAGTGCGAATTACATGGAAAAGAAGGTTGACCAAATTGCGGTTTTCCCGTAGGATGCGACGCATGAACGTATCAGATCTTGCGCGCCGATTGCGTGTTACCCCAAGTGAGCTTTTGGAAAGATTGCCGGAGTTTGGTTTTGATATCGGCAGGCGTGCCATTAAAATTGATGACAGAACCGGCGAACAGATCGCGCGGAAATGGATAGAGATGGAACGCCGCAAAAAGCTGCGCGACGCTTTGATTGTTGAAGCCAAACCGGGGATCGGCGAGGGGTCTACGCAGAAATTGAAAGAGATACATTTACAGCCAATGATAATTGTCAGGGATTTTGCCGGTAAGTTGAATATGCCGGTTACCAAGGTGATCCAGCAGTTGATGAAAGGCGGCATTTTAGCCACACAAAACGAGCGTCTTGATTTTGAAACAGCTTCCATCATTGCCGAGGAGTTGGGTTTTCAAGCTCTGCCGGAAGAAGCGAAGGGCGACGATTTGGCGGAAGTGATGCAGGCGGGCGATCGGGTGCGTGAGATTATGGACAGTGAGAAATCGGAAGACAACATTGCGCGTCCCCCGGTGGTTGTGGTTATGGGTCACGTTGACCATGGAAAAACCAAAACTCTGGATGCTATTCGTTCGACCAATGTCATGGGCGGAGAAGCTGGTGGAATTACGCAGCATATCGGTGCTTACATGGTGGAAAAGAAGGGGAGAAGGATTACTTTTATCGATACCCCCGGACACGAAGCATTTACAGTCATGCGCTCGCGTGGCGCTCGCGTGGCTGATATTGCGGTTTTGGTGGTGGCAGCGGATGACGGCGTCCAGCCGCAGACAAAGGAAGCAATCAGCATTATCCAGGCGGCGAAACTGCCGTTCGTGGTGGCGCTGAATAAAATGGACAAGCCGGAGGCGGATCCGGACCGCGTGCTCGCACAGTTGGCGGAAAACGGCGTAACCGTTGAAAATTGGGGCGGCAAAGTTCCGTTGGTGAAAATTTCAGCCAAAAGCGGATTGGGAATTGATGATCTTTTAGACATGATTTTGTTGGTGGCTGATTTAAATGCCGATAAAATAGTCGCTAATCCCGAACGCTTGGCAGCCGGCACAGTTATCGAAGCTCACGTGGACAAGGGCGAAGGGCCTGTTGCGACCGTCCTCGTGCAAACCGGAACTCTTAAGCGCAACGATTATATTGGTGTTGCCGGCGCCGCTTACGGTCGCGTCAGGGCAATGCGTGATTGGAACGGGGGTATGCTCGAAGCCGCGCCGCCGGGGACCCCTGTGAAGATTTTGGGTTTCAAGGCCGCACCGTCTGTCGGAGATATTTTGGAAGTCCCGAAAGATCCCAAGACGCTGCAAGTTAAAAAAGTGAAATCATCGTATCAGGTAGCTTCACAACTTTCAGCAACCAAAGTTGCTGTCGCTGAGGAAGATAAGACCGAAGCGAAAAAGATGCTGAATGTGGTTTTGAAATGTGACGTTTTGGGTTCGCTGGAAGCATTGCTGGGAATGTTTGAAAAAATACAGCACGATGAGATCGGCGTGGAAGTTATTAAAAAAGGTTTGGGCAATGTTACGGAAAATGACATCTTGCGCGCAGAGGATGCGCAGCCGGCTGTTGTGTATGGATTTAACGTAGCGATTACGCCGCAGGCGGCGATACTTGCGCGCGAGAAAGGCGTGGAAGTGAAAGAGTGGAAAGTTATCTATGATTTGTTTGACGATGTTGTGGAGCGTTTGAATGCCATGGTTCCGCCGGAAGTTATTGTTACGCCGCTTGGAGAATTCATGACGGCTGCCATTTTCCGGACTGAACACGGCCGCATGGTTATCGGCGGATCCGTGAGAGATGGGAAAATTGTAGCTGGAGAAAAGGTGCGTGTCTGGCGCGGGGAAGAGCCTGTCGGTGAGGGAGTTATCGAATCCGTCCAATCCGGCAAGCAGAACGTAAAAGAAGCCTACAGCGGCCAAGAGTGCGGTTTGGCGTTTAAGGGGAAGGTGAAAATTATTGTTGGTGATAAACTAGAGGTGTATCACGAGGATGTGAAGGAGAGGAAAGTGATTGTTCAGCGATAGCTAAACAATCATCCTGAGCGAGTACAGCTAGTCGAGGGATCCAATTTTCTAAGCGGTAGCCGAATAATAAAATAATTTTAAGACACCGGATAATCCAGCATACAAAAAATAAATTATCAGAAAAAGCCCGATAGGGCTTTTTCTGATAATTGCTCAACGCGATTTTTTAAAGTAAAAATCCCGCGCGTTTTTTTCATGTGGACCGAGGGTAGGTATCGTTAAGACTGTAACGTAACCCCCGACCTTGTATTGTGAGGCTAATCGAATTAGATCTGATTGGCAATCAAATGGATAGGCGTAGACACTTTTTTGGACTTGAAAACAACCTAGGGAACATAACATTCGTTGGAAGCTCTGGCGCTTTTTCGGGTATTCGGGAATATCGAATAGTATCAATCTCCAAAAATGATCCCATTTCCGTCCTTTGATAACTTTAAAATTATCCTTACTTAAACGTGAAAAACCCCGTTCTGTCAGCATAATGGGCGAGTGCTCGTCTTCTTCATCATATGTGATGAGTTTTCTGACCTTTAATCTTCTCAGTAGTTGTTTAATTTCCCAGGCAGAATATCTTCCAAGGTCTTTCACGAGTTTGTCGGCCGTTTTTCCTTGGGAAAGCAGACCGGCAATCGTTACTAACGTTCCCATTGCCAAGATTTTCAGTAATGAGCACGAGATGATTTTTGCACTTTCTCGGGTTTTTCTTTTCATAGTCCTCCTACATATACCGCTGCCATATAATTTATTGCGTGTCAAGGGCTTGAAACTTAGGTTAATTATCAATTTTTTCTCTATCGAGATAAAATTGATAATGGGAAAGGGGGTGGATTGGGGGCTGTGGAAAAAATATGGAGGCGACTGTGAATGCTCATCCCAATAATTCCAAATCGATGATGGAAATATGTGTAATTAATACATAGGGCCAACGCATCCCTTGTCCTCTTTTGGATAAAGTCGTAGTCTAAGAACAAATTATTAAGAGTTTATTTTTTATGGAACACACCTTTACTGATGCCGCGTTTGAAACGGATGTACTCAAATCATCCGTGCCTGTTTTAGTCGATTTTTGGGCGCCGTGGTGCGGGCCGTGCCGTATGATGGCTCCTGTAATCGAGGAGATCGCAGCAGAAATGTCTGCCGAGGTGTTGAAAGTCGGGAAATGCAATGTGGATGAAAATCCTAAGGCGGCGCAAACTTACGGCATTATGTCCATTCCGTCCTTTTTGATTTTTAAGAACGGACAAGTGGTTGAGCAGTTCAGTGGCTCGATAGATAAAGAAACGCTAAAGGATCGTATTCAAAAACACATAGCTTGATAGCAAATATCCAACCAATGATCATTGGAAATTGTAAATTGATTATTGAAAATTTTTATGACTCATAGGCTTGTTATCATCGGTTCAGGTCCGGCCGGTTGGACTGCGGCGATTTATGCGGCGCGCGCTTTGTTGAAGCCGGTGTTATTCGAAGGCGCGGAACCGGGTGGGCAATTAACAACCACCACGGAAGTCGAAAACTTCCCCGGTTTTCCCGAGGGTGTAATGGGCCCTGAATTGATGGAAAAATGCAAGCAGCAGGCCAAGCGTTTTGGTACTGAAGTGATTTCAGAAACCGTTGAAGCCGTGGATTTTACCGCCCGCCCGTTGAAAATCACGGCCAAGGGCAAGACATACGAAGCCGAATCCGTCATCATCACGACTGGAGCCACTGCACGACGACTTGGTCTGGAAAGTGAAAAAGCGCTTTATGGCAAAGGCGTGTCAGCCTGCGCAACCTGCGACGGATTTTTCTTTAAAGAAAAAAAAGTTTTGGTAGTCGGGGGAGGTGATTCAGCCATGGAAGAAGCGGATTTCCTGACGCGTTTTGCTTCCGAAGTTACGATCATCCATCGCCGCGACGCATTTCGTGCTTCTCGGATTATGCAGGATAGGGTTTTGAAAAATCCGAAAATAAACGTCATCTGGAATGCGGAAGTGGTGGAAATTTTAGGCGTGGATGTCGGGCGCGTAACCGGCGTTCGCCTTAAAGATACGCAAACCGGAGAAACTCGCGAACTGGCCGCTGACGGCGTATTTTCAGCCATCGGGCATGAACCGAATACGAAACTATTTGAAGGCGTCTTGGAGCTGGATGAGAAAAAATACATCAAGACAAAACCGGACAGCGCACAAACCAACGTCGAGGGAGTTTTTGCCGCCGGTGATGTACAGGATGCGAAATACCGCCAAGCCGTTACAGCCGCCGGATCAGGCTGTATGGCGGCTTTGGAGGCGGAAAGGTTTTTGAACGACCTTAATTCGTAGGTTTCAGTCCTAGTAAATCAAAAATGGTCCATAGGAAAGGTTGGTATACGGAGAATTGACAAAAAAGCCATTTTTAATTATCATTTTGCGCATTGGAACAATTAATATCCTTATTTTCATCCATTCATGTTAAGCATCAGATTAACGCGCGTCGGTAAGCGCAAACAGCCTTTCTACAGGTTGATAGTGTTGGAGAAAACACGCGATCCATGGGGGCGTTCGCTTGAAATTCTCGGTAATTACAATCCGCATACGTCTCCTTCTACCTTGGAGGTAAAGGCCGACCGGGTAAAGCATTGGCTTGAAAAAGGCGCCCAGCCCTCGGATACGGTTTGGAACCTATTTGTGGAAAATAAATTAGTGGAAGGCGAAAAGCGCAATAAAATCAAATTATCCAAAGCCCGCAAGGAAAAGCTGGCAAAAAAGAAAGAAACTGCGAGTTAAAGCCGCTTCCCTTTAAAAAGGATAGGTGTTATTCTGTTGGTCGAGTCTGATTAGGAACCCGTTTCCGAAAAGCTCTCTTGAAAATTAATTTTTTAGCCGATATGGCAGAAACGTTTAACGATCAGGAGTTTATCGAGTACGTGGTGAAGTCCATCGTGAATCACCCGGAAGACGTTAAGACGGAACGCACCGTTGATGAACGGGGCGTCCTCATAACGCTTCACATAAATCAGGATGACATGGGTTATGTCATCGGGCGTCAGGGGCAGACGGCACGGGCCTTGCGCATTTTGCTCAAGACCGTAGGCGCCAAAGCCAATGCCCGCGTTAACTTGAAAATTTACGAACCAGAGGGTGCGCGCCGTGCGCATCACGAAGACCGTTCCCCGCAAGGCGAAGAAGAGAGTCGCCATGGTGATGCAGGATTGGTCTCTGATTCCGACCTAGCTGATCTCGGAATTTAATTTCCGAAACAAAAGTCGACAATAAACAAAAACCGTGAGATTATGCTCACGGTTTTTGAATATGTCAATATGCCAAAGAAAAAAATTCTAAAAATTGATATTGTGACGATTTTTCCTGAAACGATCGCGTCATATGTCGGCGCGTCGATTTTAGGGCGCGCGGAAAAGTCCGGCTTGCTGAAGGTGGATGCGGTTCAGTTGAGGGAATTTACCCGCGACAAGCACCGCACGGTTGACGACCGTCCGTTCGGCGGCGGCCCCGGTATGCTCTTGAAAGTCGAGCCTTTCCATAAAGCGTTGGCAAGTTTGAAATTGCGCAAAAAAGATGGAACAAAAACCGCAGCCGCCAAAAAAACCAGAGTGATCCTGACCAGCGCCAAAGGCCGCCTTTTCAATCAAGCTGAAGCGCGGCGTTTAGCCAAGTATGACAGGTTGGTTTTTTTATGCGGTCGGTATGAGGGCGTAGACGAGCGCGTAGCGGCAAAGCTGGCGGACGAGGAATTGTCTATCGGACCTTATGTTTTGACCGGCGGCGAGCTGGCAGCTTTGGTTATGACAGATGCGATTGTGCGCAACCGCCCCGGCGTGTTGGGCAAGGCGGAATCTTTACGGGAAGAGTCTTGGGGTCGCGGAGGGGATTTGGAATATCCGCAATACACGCGGCCTGAAAATTAT
>JAHJFW010000076.1 GCA_018824765.1 Patescibacteria group bacterium | reverse complement strand
CCCAAAGGAAAGGCAGTGTCCCTCGGGATGGACAGCAGGCCGATTTTTTTATCATTGGGATCTATGGATGCGAGAATGATGGTATCCGTCAGTTCCGAGCCCTCGTGTCCGAATCCCCCAATTCCGAAAACCATTATATTCAAACGTCCGTCAGGCGTGGCAATGGGATCTTTTGCATTGGCGCTTTCCCCAAGCACCAGCCGGCGCAAATCCGCAATGACAGGAAGATTGCCAATCTCTATCAAAACGTTGGTGCCATGCGTGGCGCTGCGGTATGAAGCTCCAGCGCCGATTGCAGACATGACGCTGACCAGCAAAGTAAAAACGACCGCCGTAGTGATTGTCGTACGCCGGGCTACGCGATCATGTTCAGTATTCAAAAAATCTACCTTAAATCGTCTTTTCATCGCAATTCGAGTTTAGCAGTTTTTATGATTTTTGTGTAGGCATAAAGAAGGGCGGGTGATGGGAAACAAATTTTCAATTTCCAATCACCAATTTTCAATGTTTAATCACGGATGCGGGATGACGAAATCCGAATGACTAATTACGAATGTAGGAAGAATAACCAATAATCAAGTACCGATTACTGCACTTTCCCCACGTTCGTCATTGAAAATTGTAAATTGATAATTGAAAATTTTTCCCTTAATCCTCCAATACCAGCTACCAGCCACTTCCAATTATTCATCTATTCTCCTAACCCGATACACTACCTCTTTCCATCGTGCTATACTTTAACAGCAGCTTATGCGTTGCACTTCTGTTTGGCGGCGTTGTCGTGAAAAAATTGCATCTCAGTGGCAAGGTTTTCGTGACGATCCGCAAAAAATGCAAATGCGTCTTTTGGCTTTGCTCGGCGTAATTTTGATTGCGGGTATTTTTGTGTTTGCGGCAAAAACTCATGCCGCAGCCGGATTGCCGGATGAGGGGCAAGCGGAAAACTGGACTCTGAATCTTATCGGGCGGATTTTAAGTACGGTCATTGGATTTTTAGGCAAGGCAGTCCTTATCTTGGTCAATGTGCTTATCTCCGTATGCGGTTATAATGATTTTGTCCATGCCCTGCCCGTCACAACCGGCTGGAAGCTGGTTAGGGATGTGGCCAACATGTTTTTTATCGTGATTTTGTTGGTCTCGGCTTTTTCCACCATTATCGGCTACAAGAAATTCCATTATAAAACAGTGCTTCCCAAACTGCTGTTAATGGCAATCCTGATAAATTTTTCCAAAACCCTGATAGGCCTGATGATTGATTTTTCACAGGTGGTGATGCTGACATTTGTGAATGCTTTCGCGCAGGCCGCAGGCGGCAACTTCGTAACGATTTTAAAACTTGATCAAATCACCAAAATAAAGGACAGCGCGAGTTTTGGAGAGATAGAACCATGGAAACTGATAACGGCCTCGATTTTGGCGATTGTTATGCTGGGCGTTACCTTGACCATGCTGGTGATAATGATCGCTTTTATAGTCGGACGCATAGTGGCTTTATGGCTGCTCTTGATTATGTCGCCAATGGCTTTTTTTGCATGGTCTTTGCCGGATGCGCTGAAAAAAGGCGTTGGTGCTTTTACCGACGGATTTTGGAGCAGGCTAAGCACCTTATTGATCGCCGGTCCGGTCATGGCTTTTTTTCTGTGGCTGACTTTGGCCATTGCCCAACAATCAGCAGGCTTGCAATTTGCCGACACAATGGGAAAATCCGACGAAGCCAAGCAAGCCAGTGAAGCCGCCAGTTTCGCCACGGTAGTCGGCGATGCCGGCAATATCGGGACATTTATCGTAGCCATTGCCTTGCTTTTGCAAGGAGTGGAATTCGCTATCACAAGCTCAAAAGCGGTTTCACCGTCATTGGAAAAATTTGCAAGAGGCATCAGTTCCGGAGGGGGCGTGGCAGTGCATGCGGCTCGCGGCCTCACGCGTTTGGGCGGCGGTGCGGCTCGCGCGACCGGCGCGGTTGCAGGTTTTGCCGGCGGTAGGGCTTTTGAGGCAATTGATCGCCGCGCCGATATTCGAGGGAGAGTCGGCAGGTTGGGCATGCGTGCGGTTCCGTTCGGCGTCGGTCGGGAGAAATTT
>JAHJFW010000007.1 GCA_018824765.1 Patescibacteria group bacterium | reverse complement strand
TACTGTAGAAGTGAATGGTGAGGAAGCGGTCGGAATCCGCATTTTGAAGAAATCTTTGGAGGAGCCGATTCGCGCGATTGCGGAAAATGCCGGCAAAGACGGTTCTGTGGTCGTTGAAGAAGTGAAAAAGATGGTTGGCGGCGAAGGTTACAATGCCTTGCTTGACCGTTATGAGGATTTGGTCGCGGCCGGCATTGTTGATCCGACCAAGGTTACGCGCTTTGCTTTGCAGAATGCAGCCTCGATTGCGGCCATGTTTTTGACAACCGAATGTGTGATCACCGACATCCCGAAAAAAGAAGAGCCGGCCGGCGGCCATGAGCATGGCGGTATGGGAATGGGCTACTGAGCCGTGTAACGCAGATCGTGTATTGCTGATTGTCAGAAGGAAAAGCGCCTAAAGACAGGCGCTTTTCCTATTGTCTGGAACCGGAGCGTTTTTGACAAAACAGCTTTTTTTGGCTATATTTTTTACATTCATCCGCAAACATATGATTGAAAAAATGCCCCAACCTTCAGCGCAGCCTCCCAAAAGAGAGCCGCTTTTGAAATTGTTGAAAGATCTACCGCGCGCACCCGAGGGTCCGACGGCAGATGTTTTGTCGAAAGAAAAATTGGCAGAGAAAGAGATACAGGAGGAAATGTTTGGAACTGCGCGAACGCAACGCAGACAGCCTTTAGTCCCGCCAGAAACTCTTGCATCCGCAATGCCCGAGTTTGCCGATTCGGCCGTGCGTGAAAAACCCAAGGATGATACGCCGATTGCGCCACATACCGAAATTAGCGCTTTTGGATTGCAACCGACTCCGGCCAGCAGGCGTTATTCCAAGTTAGAGCAAGAGCCTGGTGCTGCGGGATTAACGATAAAAACGAAAGGGCTTCAGCCCACGCCTGAAGCGGCAGGCTATGAATCTGTAAAGGTGAAAAAATTCGATCAAATTCCGCAAGCGGAAGAGATGCCAGAGAAGAAACCTAAGGCAGCGTGAGCAATGACGAAAGAAATTTTGGAAAGGGTTGATGCATTGGAAGCCCGCATTAACGATGCATGGCGCGTTTTATCTATTGATGCGCGGCAAGCAGAGATTTCAGCCTTGGAAGCGGAGATGTCTGCGCCGGATTTTTGGAATGACCAGGAGCGGGCAAAACGCGAATCGCAAAAATTATCGGAACTTAAAAAAGAAGTTGAAGCTTGGGTGTCTTTGAAAAAGGATGTTGAAGATTTTTTAGAGCTTGTAAAGATCGTTGAAGGGGAGAAGGATGAGGCTGAAGCAGGGAGACAGCTTGAAGCGCTTCTGAAACGCTATCTCGATCTTGAATTTTCAATGCTTTTTTCCGGTAAGTATGACGCGTCTAATGCGGTAATTTCAATTCACGCCGGAGCAGGCGGCACGGATGCGCAGGATTGGGCGGAGATGTTGTTACGCATGTTCATCCGTTACGCCGAGAAAAAAGGTTGGAAGACGCGTTTGGTGGATGAGAGCCGCGGTGGCGAAGCAGGCATAAAGTCCGCAACGTTTTTCGTGGAAGGCCGGTATGCTTACGGGCATCTCAAAGGTGAGGCTGGCGTGCATCGGTTGGTTAGGCAGTCGCCGTTTAATGCGGACGCGCTTCGGCAAACGTCATTCGCATTGGTTGAAGTGGTGCCGGAAATCGATGATACGGTTGAGATCGAAATCAAGCCGGAGGATTTGCGCATCGATACTTTTATGTCCGGCGGCAAGGGCGGGCAATCCGTGAACACGACTTATTCAGCTGTGCGCATCGTGCACATCCCTACAAAAATAACAGTGTCTTGCCAGAATGAGCGCTCGCAGACGCAGAATAAGGAGACGGCGATGAAGATTTTGAAAGGAAAATTGGTCGCGCTGAAAGAGGAAGAGCTACGAAAAGAAAAAGAGAAGTTGCGCGGCGAGTTCCACAGCGCGGAATGGGGAAACCAGATCCGCTCGTATGTTTTGCATCCGTATAAAATGGTGAAAGACCATCGCACGGAGGTTGAAACTTCTGATACCGAGGCGGTGCTCGACGGAGATTTGGATGCTTTTATTGAAGGGTATTTGCGGATGGAGGCGGAAAAGACGGATGTGAAAGCGGAATTGAATCGTGATTAATGTGGCGTTTTTATGAAAAGTGAAAGATCGTTATCAGGAAAAGGATCGCACAAGATGCGAGCAGGTTGAGTGCTGAAGAAAAGATCACCGGGAGCGTGCGGCGATGCCAGCCGTAGAAATGCCAGATGATGTTAGTGAGAAAAATAATCAGAAATGTCGCCATTGATAGGTCGCCGATGCTATGTGAGTAAATGATTTTGAAGAGTTGCGGATACAGAGCGATGCCGGTTACGAGTGAATTGATATTGGCAATGCGGTCAATCGGATGGTGATGGCCGTCTACGCGCATGAGTTTTTTTATGAGATGAAACATACAACCAATAATACCCTATGCAACAGAGAAGTGAAGGGATAGCTAAAGCTGTCGTGGTGTTACGGAGCGGAGGCGTGATCGCGTACCCGACGGAAACTGTGTATGGTTTGGGGTGTGATCCTCGGAATCCGGATGCTATTCAGAGGATTTTTAAAATGAAAGGGCGGACAAGGAGAGCCCCGTTTTTACTAGTGGCTTCATCTGTCGCGCAGGTGCGAAAAGTCGCAAAGTTGAATGGAAAGGGCCTGACGATGGCACGGAAATATTGGCCCGGACCCCTCACGCTTGTGTTGCCTGCAAAGCTTGGAAAGAAAGATATTGCAATTCGCGTTTCTTCTTCTAATTTCGTGCAGGCCTTGACCCGCGCATACGGTTTTCCAATTGTTTCAACATCCGCGAATATTTCCGGGCAACCAGAAGCAAGATCCGGTCAAGCCGTCCGAAAAATTTTCAAAGCCAGAAAAGAGCAACCGGATTTGGTGATTGATGTTGGCAGTCTGCCGCGACGAAAAGCCTCGACTGTAGCGCGTGTGCGCGGAGACGGTACAATTGAAGTCTTGAGAAAAGGTGCGATAAGAATATAAATATGACACCATCTGAAATAAAAGCGGCATTAGCTCAACTTGGCGGCTACGCTAACAAGCGTCTTGGCCAGCATTTTTTGATTGATAAAAATGTATTGAAAACAATTGTTGATACCGCCGATATCAAACGTGGTGATCGTGTTTTGGAGATTGGTCCGGGGCTCGGCGTATTGACGCGTGCATTGGTAGAGCGAGGAGCGGAAGTTATTGCCATCGAACAGGATCGGAGGTTTGTTGAATTTCTGGATTCCCGCCTTCGCGAGAATGACATACATGTTGTCCAGGGAGATGCGGCGGCGGTG
>JAHJFW010000075.1 GCA_018824765.1 Patescibacteria group bacterium | reverse complement strand
GGCCGTATCCATTGCATCCGGCGTTGTCGAAATACGCAAGGCCAACCCAAAACTCAACATAAAAAAACTCTTCCATTCAGGCATGGTCATCGGCCGCGACCACATGGGCGCAATGGCGAATACTTTGATTTTCGCTTATGTCGGCGCTTCGCTCTCTACATTGCTGCTCTATAACCAATTTGGCGGTTCTTGGCTTAAATTTCTGAACTTCGACATCGTGTCTGACGAAATTTTACGCTCTCTGTCGGGCACGATCGGGCTGGTGCTCACAGTCCCCATGACCGCCATCCTTGCCGCCATGGCCTGCATCAAACTGCCGGATGTTCCCGTCGAAATCGAACAAGTTCAAACTGAAACCGACGATTCGCAACAAACGCATTATTAAAAGATATCATTGCAGTTTTAGCCGTTTAATAACCTGCCCCAAACCTTTCAGACTTTCCTCCCCCGGAAAAAAATAAAACCAAAAAAACGCTAATGCCGCGCAGGCGATAACCGCTGCAACAATTGCAATTTTTACGGCCACAGAACTCCGTGTCCGTGTAATCATTGCCGGATCTGATTTCTTGGCATTGTCAGCTTGCATATTTTTTCAATTTATTCCTGCCACGGATAATGCTGTTCGTAAGATGTAATTTCCTGCGCGTATTTCTCCAGCCAATCTTTTAAAAAAGCCGTTGCCCTAACATCCTCTTCATTATAACGCACAACCGCTTCCAGCAACGACTCATCACCGTTCTCCAAAAATTTTTCGTAATAATCAACGGATTGACTGCCGCCCTTGACTGCGCCCTGCCAAGAAAATCCCAAAAACGACGCCACATATTTAAGTCCGTAAAAATATAGCGGAAAAATAGCGCAGGAATTTATCATCTCTTTCAAATCAACCATGTTCTCGCGGAAATGTTCCAGAGCCGCACTGCCGCCATAACGCTTTTCCAAAATCGCCAGTCTGGTTTTTTCATAAACCGCGAAATGGTAAACAGTGAAATTCTCCGGCAAGGTTTCTATCCAAGCCAAAAACTCCCTCCACATCCCCTCCTCTCCCTCGGCTGAACGGGAAAAAAAGGACTGATAACGGTCGCCGGTTTTTTCGCGGATTAAGAATCCGTAAAGATAATCCTTGTCATCCGGCGGATAACTTTCAATATCAAAATGGATTTCCAAACCGGCCGCCGGCAAATCCGCGGGCTTGCGGATATACACTTGCTCGTCGCGCAAAGCCCTAGCCTGCAACTTGATCCGTTCCAAGCCATGCGCGCGCAAACCCGGCGCGGTTCCGTCCAAGACCGCCGGATCCATTTCCGCGGCATCAGCCACGGTACGAACGCCCAAATCGCGTAAAACACGCAATTTTTTAACGTCCACATTGTACAGCAATGCGATGTCGTCATTCATTTTTGCCAGACGCTCGCAAGCCGCTCCCCACGGGCCGGAATCAAAACAACTTTTGCGCAATACCGGATCCGGGCGCTCCCCCGCCCTTATTCTTTCCAGCTCGACAACAGTCTCCTCAAACTCCCGCAAAAAATCAGCCGGCTGAAAAGACATGCGCTCCCTGTCCAGATTAAAAATTGCGGCCTGCGCCGGAAACCGCTTTTGAATTTTTTCCAACAACACCGAATAGAAAGTCAACTGGAACTTCTGGTACTTTTCCAACCGGAACGTGCTTTTCACATCCAGCGGGATATAGTGCCAAGCGCCCAATTCCGATTCGCCTGTCTGCCGTTCCAACAAATCAGGCCGTCCGGTCCAGTCACCGAATGTCAAAGTCCCCTGATAAATATACGTAACGCCCTGCCGCATCAGATCCAGAGTCGCTTCAAAATCCTTTTCAGCATCATGGACGACGTTTGCTTTGACAACTTCCTCGTCTTTAAAAAAATCAGCAACCACCCTCGCTTCATGCGCAACGCCGTCTTCCATTCGCTTGATTTCAGATTCGGTAAAATCGCGTTTTAATTTTTTCTCCTCGTCATCGGCAAAGCGCTCAAAATACGGCCAGTGCGGACATTTAAACAGTTGGTAAAAATCAGTGGCTGTCAGATAATCGGGGTGCAGGCTCATAATTTTATTTCAGGCTGTTCATTTACTGGATTTTCTCCGGCTACTCTGGCGGATTGATGGATGAGCAAACGGCCGGAAAAAGCGCCGAAAAAAAATCCGGCTGTCGCGAAAAATGCGGTTGCCACAATCCACACCAGCGGAGGCCAGTTAAAAATGCTGACCAACGGATATGACAAGATAAATCCGATACCAGCCGCCGGCACGGCTGTAATAGCCGAAGAAAATAACAAAAAAATCATGAGCCTTTTTTTAGAAACGCCATCGGGTAAAGTTTGATTGAATGGTGCCGGTTTGTTTACGGCCGGCGGCGGAGTGAGCCAAGACATAATTTAGAAGAATATTTCGTAGTTCGCAGTTCGCAGATCGTAGTTCGGTAAAAACCTTACACCTGAAACCTCGCACTCTGCACTCTGCACGCTACACCTTTCTTCCCATTCGTCATTAGTCATTAGTCATTCACAACTTGTTTATTGATTATTGATTATTGTTTATTTTTCTCCAAGGAGCTGTCGTCTGCCTGAAAAAATGGTATCATTTATTCGGTGTCCGCTGAAAGCCTGACAAGAACTACGACGATGAAATTTTTCTTTCCTGTAAATTTACGCGCACGCTTACTCTTGCTGGTGTTTTTAGCTAGTTTGCCATTAATCGCCCTTATTGCATCACGCGACCTTGAAACGCGCAACACGATAACAGCCAACACCACACAAGAAGTTACGCATGCGGTCAATTTGGCGCAAAGGCAAAACATTATTTTGATTTCGGCGCAGCAATTATTAATGGCCGCAGCAATAACGTCGGCGGCAAGCAATAAGGATACTTGTGCTGATTATTACTCAAAATTCTTAGAAAAAAACACGATCTTCCGAAATTTCGGCTATGTTTCCTCGGATGGCTACTTTATTTGCAGCACTCTCCCAATCCGCACAAACGTTAAAATAACAAACCTTCCTTTTTTTAAGAAAGCCGTTGAGAGCCAAGAATTTACAACCAATATAAGCTTGACAGGCTTGAGTACGAAAGATCCAATGCTGTTTTTTAGCTATCCGCACTTTAGCACAACAGGCGAGTTGAAAGGTATTTTTTTCGTCACCGCCAATTTCTCTTGGCTGGACAACTTAATCGAATCTTTTGAAATGCCGGTGGGAACAAAATCTTTGGTAATCGCCGGCGACGGCACTGTTCTTGCAAGTTATCCGCCTGCGCCTTTAGACATAGGTAAAAACCTGAATAACAGCGAGATGATGCAAAAAATTGCTGAACACGGATTTAACGGCGATGCAGAAATCGAGTTCTATGACGCTATCGGCCGCATTACGGCTTTTGCGCCGCTGATTATGGAGCACGGGGTGCCGCGCGCCTTCATACTTGTCGGCATTCCCATCAGCGCCGCGTTTGCCGAAGCTGATAATATCATCCAGCGCGACATATTAGTAATGCTCCTCGCAGGTGTCTTGATCTTTTTAATCGGCTGGGTGAGCGGCGACCGGCTGATTCTCAGACGCTTGAACAAATTGGTCTCTGCGGCTGAAAAATTTTCCCGCGGCGATTTTTCCGTGCGCGTGTCGGACAAAATACAGGATGAAATCGGGCGCTTAAACGCATCTTTCAACCGGATGGCCGCGCAACTGCAAAGCCTGTATGCAAATCTGGAAGGCAAGGTGAAAGCAAGGACAAAGCAACTGTTGAAAAAATACGATGAGCTGGAAATCCAAAAAAACATGCTTTCCACTCTGCTTGATAATCTGCCGCAAGCTGTGGTGGTGATCAAATCGCCTAAAGGAGAAAGCTTATTCGTAAACAAGATGGCGCAGAATCTTCTCGGTCCATCAGCAAAAAAAAATATTGCAGATTTTCCTTTTTTTGAGGATGAAAACGATAAGGCATATCCCCTTAAAGAGCGGCCCTTTTATAAAAGTTTGAAATCCCAAAAAACCGTGCTTAAACAAACCGGAATTTATCTTAAAGATTCCAATGGAGAGCGCAAAGCCTTGAGGATTTCGAGCGCTCCGGTTTTTGACGTGCATGGAGCATTGACCAACGTGGTGGTAGTGATTGAAAATATGACAAGAGAATTAGCGGTTGACAGGGCCAAGAGCGAATTCGTGTCTTTGGCCTCGCACCAATTGCGCACGCCGCTCACAGCAACGAATTGGTTTTGCGAAATGCTTTTGTCGGGCGATGCCGGTAAGCTGACCATGATGCAGAAGGATTTTCTTGAACAGCTCTACTCAAGCAATAAGCGCTTGGTAGATCTGGTCAATTCGCTTTTGAACGTCTCCCGCATAGAATCGGGGAAATTTTCCGTAGAACCCGAAAAGGTTAATTTTACATCTCTGGTTTCAGAAATCTTATCAGAATATAAAAGAGTGGTTGATAAAAAGAAGTTGACAGTAACCGCTGATTACGACTCTGTGACCGATTACATTGGAGATCGAGGAATTCTGCGGATGCTACTCGAAAATTATATTTCCAACGCGATAAAATTCACGCCTGCAAAAGGCTGGGTAAATATTGCCTTGTCATACACTGACCACGAACTGCAAATCAGCGTATCAGACAGCGGATACGGCATTCCTGCAAAGGAACAGGATAAAGTGTTCACCAAGCTTTTCAGAGGCGAAAATATCAGAAAATACGAGACTGAAGGTTCTGGCTTGGGACTGTATATGATCAAATCGCTGGTGGAGCACTTCGGCGGACGCGTGTGGTTTACTTCTGAAGAAAACAAAGGTTCCGCCTTTTACGCCACACTGCCGGCCATGGGCATGGAGCGCAGGCCTTACAAAGAGACATTGGTATAATTTTTACCGTTTGTATTCAGTCAAATCATACAAAATCTACGAGCCGGCAATTTTTGACAAATCAGGCGGATTGGCTTATCCTATTGCGCACGCGATGCAGGTGCCAGCGTAGCTCAGTTGGTTAGAGCAGCTGTTTTGTAAACAGCAGGTCGTCGGTTCGAATCCGACCGCTGGCTCCATTTTTACCCACCAATACTTTATAAACTTTACGGACTTGATAGACTTTATTTACCAACCATATGTCTCAAGACAACATGATAAAATTGGAGTGCACTGACTGCAAACGCATCAACTATCACTCGCAAAAAAATAAAAAAACGGTCAAAGCGCGATTGGAAATGAAAAAATTCTGCAAGCACTGCAAAAAAAGAGTTATCCATAAAGAAACGAAGTGATTCGCGAAAAGCGAATCATCCCGAGGAGCCCGATCTGCGACGAGGGATCCCGCGAAAAGCGAATCATCCCGAGGAGCCCGATCTGCGACGAGGGATCCCGCGAAAAGCGAATCATCCCGAGGAGCCTCCGCCATAGGCGGACGACGAGTGATCTCAACAAAAAAAATTCTAACTTATATTTAATATTATTTTTCCCTGAGCCTGTCGAAGGGATACCGCCAGAATTAGCGCGGCAGGCCTTCGACAGGCTCAGGCGCTAAACCCGTAATATCAAAAACTAGTCAAAAATTTCTTATGCCGTTGTAGCTCAGCTGGTAGAGCATCTCCATGGTGGGTCGCATGATTCCCCGCCCATCCTGATGGTAACATCTTGATGAATCCCGAATAACGGTCAAAGGCCTTAGCCGGGCAGAGACCGTGGCACGCCTCAGGCGGGCCCGAACGACTGACAAGGGTCCCCGATAACCATCGGGGAAAGATACAGTCTAGCCCTCTTATATAGGCTAACAAAAAAGAGGTGTCAGCGAAGGAGAAGGTCACCGGTTCAATCCCGGTCAACGGCTCCATCAAAAATAGTCGGGGGTCTAAAAATCCGTAGTAAAACTTTACAGACTTGACGGACTTTGTGGACTTTCGACTTTTGTGGGTCGGTACCGAAGCGGTCAAACGGGGCAGACTGTAAATCTGCTGGCATCCGCCTTCGCAGGTTCGAATCCTGCCCGGCCCACCAAAACAAGAATCACCCGGCAGGGTGGTTTTTGTTTTTGGTAATTCTGGATATGTAGGACGCGAACCTGTGGATGGTGCGGAAAAACTGTATTTCTTGACAATAATCAATTTTTACGCAAGGATGGGGTGTTTTAACGTTAACACTCAAACCAACGGAGTTCTCGTGCCTAAAGAATTGTTCGTTTTCATTTTCGTGTTAGGGTTACTACTGATCATTGCGATCATTTTCGAAAAACGTAAACAAAGAAAGTAGGACTTCTGTCCTTCACCCACAATCTTGCGGCCCGAAAAATCACGCGGCCGTTTTTTTTATTATGGCTTTCTAACTTTTCGTCATTGCAAGTCGAATTGGCTCGCAAAGACTGACGACCTAGAACGTAGGAAGCAGAACCTCTCTCTCACACCACCCTCATCTCATCCAAACGCTCCTTCAAAAACTGCAATTTATTCCTGTCTTCGGACAACAATCGCAACTTATCGTATCTGCGTCGCGCTTCTTCCTTATTCCCGATCTTAATAGCGGCATCTATTGAAAGTTCCATGTATTTCGGGGATTTCGGCTCGAGCTCGGTGGCGCGCCTTACAAACGGCCAAGCCTTGGCCGGCTGATTGCTGTCAAGATAAAAGACCCCGAGTTCAGCATGGCGATTTGCCAAACGCGGCCTATATTCCACTGCCTTGCGATAATACTGTTCAGCCGCAATCAAATCCCTTTCCGCTTCCGCGATTTCCGCCAGACCGGCAAAACACACGTCGTCGGCTTTTTTAATTTTCAATAAAAACTCGAACGTTTCCTTGGCTTGCGTGTGCATTTTTTGTTTCAAATAAATGCCGGCCAAACCCTTATACGCTTCGACGTTGCGCTTATCCATGCTCAAAATTTCCAAATAACGGCGCTCCGCATCCGCCCATTTCAAATCGCGCGCCAAAGACCGCGCCTCATCCAATAACGCCCTTAGCCTTTCAGCGGCTGATGGAGCCATTGACGCGAATGGCGCTTTGGCCTGCTTATAAAAACGGTCCAACTGTATTAATTTTATATAAGAGGCATGGAATCTTTTTTTTCCTGCCACAACAGCTTTATTAAAAGATATCTTCAATGGCAGCAAGGCCCCGCTTTTTACGCGTTCAAAACGCTGCGTAATCAGCTCATCGCGTTTTTTACGCACCCTTTCCTCTTTGATGGAATTCGGATCAAGCAATCTGATTTCTCTCCAGTGTCGCGCTATAATAAACACCATAGCGGCGAGTGACAGAATGGCTATCGGCACTGTGTAATAATAAATCATAATAGCATCGTGATCCTTCTACTGCGCTCAGGAAATATTTTTTTATTGTGGTCTGACAGCCGGCTCAATGTCGCTACGAAGGGACTGCGGCACGACAAAGCAGACCGAACGCACGCGGATCAAGCGATGCGCCTCCCACCAAAGCGCCATCCACGTCTGTGGTGGTTAGAAATTCTAAAATATTGCGCGTATCCACTGAACCGCCATAAATTATCCTGATAGCATCGGCAGTCGAACCGAACTTCTTTTTCAAAACTGTTCTGATGGTTTCGTGCATTTCTCTGGCATCATATGCACTGCAAGGCTTTCCCGAGCCAATTGCCCAAACCGGTTCATAAGCGATAATCGCCGGCGCCTTGCCGTCGCCTTTAATCCCTTCAACCGCTTTTTGCACCTGTTGGCGGACGACTTTTTTAGAATTGCCGCGACGCCTTTCGACCTCGGTCTCACCCACGCAAATCACCGGTGAAATCCCGGCCAATTGCAAAGCCCGCGCTTTTTTCGCCACCATTTCATCCGTTTCTCCCATAATGTGCCTGCGTTCGCTGTGCCCGACCAGACAATACGACACTCCCAACTCAAGCAACATAGTGGGTGAAACTTCGCCGGTATATGCGCCTTCATTCGCCCAAAAAGCATCTTGCGCAGCCAAAACCGGCGCTAGAGCGCGTCCCAGAGTCGCGCGCACAGCCGGCAAAGAAATAAACGGCGCAGCCACAGCCACCTCTAAATCCTTGGGCAAACGCTCGCGCCTGAACGCACGCACCCAAGCGCCGGCTTTTACCGGCCCGTAATACATTTTCCAATTGGCAATGATAATATTTTTCATATCTTGAATGCGTTTAGATGTTTTTCCAGCGTTGTCTTATTTTGAAACGGCCCGATAACCGCCGATGCCATGTGTTCCGGCTTAAGGATCATACGCGCCGTTTCACGCACCTGAGCTGCCGTGACAGCGTCAATGCGTTTCATTTTTTCCTGCGGGGTTTTCAGCGTATTCAAAAATGTCCATTGCCGTCCGAACCATTCGGCTTGAACGGCGCTGTTTTCAAATGCCAACATTGTCCGTCCACGGATGTTATCCTTGGCCCGTTGCAATTCTTCGCCGGTTACCGGTTGGCGCGCGATTTTACGCAGTTCGTGAAAAATCGCCTTCACTGCCTCGTTGAACCTATTTTTATCCAGACCCGCAGTGACGGAAAACACACCGATGTCTTGAAGAGAATCATGGGAAGACCCGATCGCATAACATAAACCGCGCTTTTCGCGGATTTTGATGAACAAGCGCGAGGACATACTGCCGCCCAAAATTGCGGCTAGTAAATTGGCGGCCGGCGCCAGCTCATGCCGCAAATCCAAACCGTAAAAAGCCAAACCCAATTGCACCTGCTCGGTTTTCTTGTTTTGCAAGGCAACATTGTTCTTTAAAACTCCATGCGAACAAAACGGCGCAAATTCCTGGTCAGCGTTTTTAATACGCGGCCTGACGCGCCCAAAAGATTTTTCCAGCAAAGCCATGGCTCCGGGAACAATCTTGCCGGCAATCGCAACCGTCATTCTGGAAGGAATGTAGTAACTGTCACGATACGTTATCAATTGCTCGCGTGTTATCGAGCGGATGACCTCGCGCGGTCCTGCAATATTCCAACCCAGCGTAGAACGAGGAAACAGCGCCCCTTCCAGCAGGTCTTCAAGATGCATGCGCGGGTTGTCATCATACATGTTGATTTCTTCGATTATGACGCCGCGCTCGCGGTCGATTTCTTTCGGATCGTAAAGTGAGTTGAACAGCATGTCATGCAGCAAATCGATTGCCAGAGGCGTATGGGCCGCATCCATTTTTATGTAATAGGCCGTAAGGTCCTTGCCTGTGAAAGCGTTGTATTCTGCGCCGAAACGGTCGATCGTGCGGGTCAATATTTCGGTCGAAGGGCGGCGTTTCGTGCCTTTGAACATCAGGTGCTCTATAAAATGGGAAGCGCCGTTTATCTGCTTGGTTTCGTATCTGGAACCGACTCTTGCCATCACAAAAATAGTCATTGAGCTGGCGCCCTTTTGCGGAATCAAAATGACCGGCATCCCGTTTTTTAATTTTCTAGCTTTCGGTCGAATCATAAGTTCTAGGTATTGAGCTTCTTCTGCAGCCATGCCGGAATATCTATAATAGCCAAACGTTCCTGCGCCATTGTGTCGCGGTCGCGCACTGTCGCATTGCCGTCATCTACCGATTCCGGATCAATGGTAAAACACCACGGCGTCCCGATTTCATCCTGCCGGCGATAGCGCTTGCCGATGGAGCCTGAATCGTCATATTCCACCATCATCCCCTCTTGCCTGATTGCATCTGTTAATTTTTCCGCGATTTCCGTCAAGCCGCCTTTTTTTTGCAATGGCAAAATTGCCGCTTTAACCGGCGCCAGCATAGGCGGCAGGCGCAAAACCATGCGCGGTTCGCTGTTCCCTTCATCCGATGTCGGCGCTTCGTCAATATCAAGATGTTCGCACAGCAGGGCTAAAAGCGTCCGATCCAAGCCCCATGTGGGTTCAATCACGAACGGCAAAATACGTTTTGAGGTTTTCGGATCAAGCCATGTCAAATCCTCTCCTGACGCCTGCCCGTGCCTCGATAAATCGTAATCCGTGCGGTTCGCTAAACCATACAGCTCTTTTTGGCCGAATGGATACTTGTACTCGATATCGATCGTGCGCGCGGAATAAAACGCGCGGTCTTTTTCCTGAATCTCCACATATTCGACATTCTTCGGCGAAATGCAAAGCACATCTTCAACCCACGACTTCATCTCTTTCAACCACATTTCAAAAGCCTCCGGCGCCTCTTCCGGTTTGACGAAATACTCGATTTCCATCTGCTCAAACTCGCGCGTCCTGAAAATAAAATTTCCCGGCGTAATCTCGTTGCGGAAAGCTTTGCCGATCTGCGCAATTCCGAACGGCAGGCGTTTGCGCATCGTATCGCGCACATTCTTCCAAGCTACAAACATGCCGCCTGCGGTTTCCGGCCGCAAATATGCCAGCGAACTCGCGTCTTCCGTAACTCCGACAAAAGTCTTGAACATGAGATTAAATTGCCGCGGTTCGGTCAACTCTCCGCCGCAAGCCGGACAAACCGCCTTTTTGCCAGCGCGTTTGGCTGGCGGAGGCTGCTCTTTATCATATAACGGAATTGCGCCAGCGCTTGGCAAAATATGGTCGGCGCGAAAACGTTTTTTGCATTTCTTGCAATCGAGCAAGGGGTCGGTAAAAGTCTGCACGTGCCCCGAGGCTTCCCAAGCTTTCGGGTTCATTACAATCGGAGTTTCTATACCAACCATGTCGCCGCGCCTTTCGACAAACCTGCCCCACCAAGCCCTGCGAATATTGTTTTTCAATTCCGTGCCGTATGGGCCGTAATCCCATGAATTGGCAAAGCCGCCGTAAATCTCCGACCCCGGAAAAACAAAACCGCGGCGCTTGCACAATGAGATCATCAGATCCATTTTTTGTTCAGGAGAAATCATAAAGAGTCTTTAAAGTCCTTCAAGTTCATAAAGTCTTTAAAGTCGTTAATGAGACCGTAAAGCGCTGGTGCGGACGCACTTTATGGACTTTTGACTTTATGGACTTTATAGACTTTTTTTTCATATCGTCATCACGTCTTTTTCCTTATCGTCTGCCATTGTTTCAATTTTTTTATTGTAATCCGACACTAGCTTGTCAAGCTGGTCGTGCAGACGGAACTTCTCATCCTCTGAAATGCGGCTGGCTTCAAAATCACCTGCCACTGATTCGCGCACGCTCTCGCGCACTTTGCGGACGCCAATGCGCGCCTGCTCTGCCTTTTGGTGCACGATTTTTACCATATTCTTACGGTTTTCTTCCGTCAGCGGCGGCATCACCAAACGGATAATCGTGCCGGCTGTGTTCGGATTCAAGCCGATATTTGAGGAGATTATCGCTTTTTCAATATCCTTCACCAAATTGTTGTCCCATGCTTCGATCTGGATGGTTTTTGCATCAGGCGAACTGATGGAAGCAATGCTCTTCAAAGCCATTGTCGAGTTATATGCCTCAACCGGCAAATCTTCGACCATTGATGCATTAGCGCGACCGGAACGGAGATTGTGCAATTCCTTATCCAGACGCTCGATCACCTGCTCAAACTCGGGCTTTGATAAATCAACTGGGTTGGCCATAATTTATAAAATCTAAATTAAATTTTAATATAAAAATCAGTATCCGATGTTATCAGAGTTTGCCATTTTTTGCGGCAAACGTCAAACATCGCTTGTTTGACAGCGAGACAATTTGCCTGAATTATACTGACATGCGAAGTGCAGGCGGAAAACCGTTATTTTTTCCTCAGTTGCGTGCCAAGATAAATTGTATTGCCGTTTTTGGGTGAAATAAGCAAAGCCGAACCGCCGCGGGTGGTGGGCAATTTTTTCGCGCTCCAACTCTTTCCTCCGTCAGAAGTTAAAACCAGAGTTACCGGACCGGTATAAACCATTTTATTGCTGTCAGTCGGATCGATTGCCAAAGCCGTAATCTCCACCGTGCCCGGAGGCGAAATCAAATTCAAGGCATTCCAAGTTTCGCCTTGGTCTTCTGATTTGAGGATGCCGAGCTTCGAAACCAGATACAAAACATTCGAATTCTTCGGATCAATCACGAGTTGCGTAACTTTGCGGGCGTCGCGCAAATCATCTCCGAACTGCTTTTTAATTTGCAGCCACGTATTGCCGCTATCCAAACTCTTCCAAATCCCGTCACCTGAAGTGCCGGCGTAAATAACGCGCGAATCGCGCGGATCAATCACCAGCGAACTTATATCAACTCCTTCAACGCGGGTAACCGCCGTCCAGGTCTTGCCCGAATCCGTGGATTTGAAAATATCGCCTTCGGATGTGCCGGAAAAAAGTATTGTCGAGTTAAACCAATCAACCGCGATTTGCGTGAAAGACTTATCGGTCCGCGCATCATAAAAAATCTGGTTCCAATCGCGCATGCAGGTTTCAGTCTTATAAATCTTATTGCCGCTGACCGCATAAACCGTGCATTTGTGTTTTGGATCCACGGCCACGTCATTTATCTTCCCCTTGTTCAAAGCGCCGGCCGCCTGCCATGAATTTCCCCCGTCCAAAGTGTAAACCAACCCGTGTTCCAGCGTGGCAAGATAAATGGCATTTTCATCCTGCGGATCAAAAGCCATGGCCTTAACCGCAAAATTGCCCGCATCGGTTGTAACCTTGGTGCCGGCGACCAGTGCGCGTTTATTTACCCATGTTTCTGTGCGGTCAGTAGTTTTCCACACGCCGCCGTCCGGCCCGCTTGGCGCCGTACTCGTCCCGAAACAGCCTTGGCCTAAAAGCGCCAAACTAAAAAGCGCCAACAGTGAAATTGAAAAATTTAATTTTTTCATAAAGGTACTTGTATTATTAAAATCCGACTGACGAAATTTGGTTGCTCTCCTTCATCGTTGGAAATTGTAAATTGATAATTGAAAATTTTTCCCCTCTCGACATTTGTATTATATAAAAATTCTCGGAAATACGGAAGGGATGTGCGTGGGGAAAAAATTTTTAAACGGCTGTGCTGAAGACAATCGCACGGCCGCGGCTTCAAGCGGCAAGCGCGGAGACAATGGACCGCCGACAAACGACTGCGCCGTAATCACGCCCTCGCCGGCAATCAGCGCTTTGCCGGGAGTGCGCGGCAATGCCAGACGAAAAATCTCGCCCCATTCAGCCAATGCCCTGCGCCACTCCTTAGTCACGTCTTCAGACGAATCACATGCCTTAACCAAATTTTCGATCAATTCAAGCCTCTCCCCCAAAGAAGCGGCGGATAAAAAACTGCCGGCCGCGGCATTATCGCGGTCTTCGTTTAGCAAAGCCGAGCCGACACGGCCGCGCGCCCTTACAGACCGAACAGCAGCCTGCTCCGGCTCTATGCCGCGCTCCATTAAAGCCTGTGTGATTTCCGCTGTCGGCACTGTTTGAAATGGCACAAGCACCATGCGGCTCGTAATGGTTGCCGGCAAATTCGCAATCGTATCAGCCACAAAAATAAACACGGTGCCCGCTTGCGGCTCCTCCAAAACCTTTAGCAACGCATTTAAACCCTCCTCATGAAACTGGTCGGCCTGTGGAACATACAAAATCATCCTTTCCGCAACCATCGGCTTTTCCAGCAGCCGCATTCTGGCCTTCCTGACATTTTCAACTGAAATGCTTTTTTTGCCCTCTTCGGCTTGCAAAATAATCACATCAGGATGCGCTCTCAAGGCAACGGCTGTGCCGCCTTCCCTGAATATCAACGCTTGGATGAACTGCTCGGCCAATAGATGCTTGCCCAAATTTGAAACGCCATGCAAAACATAGCCGTGCGAAGGCTGCAAAACCCACGCCTGTAAAAGCCTGATAATTTTTTGATGACCAATAACACCCTGCCCGATCAGGGCTTGCAGTGGCGTTAATTTTGCGTCAGTCATCATGCGAAGGAGTTTAACATGAGTAGGTTGCAGGCGGTAGGCTAACAATCATCTTCCAACTTATCCACAAGCGTACCAGGTACAAACGCCTCTTTTGCACCTGGTACCAATCCCATTGGGGATTGTAAATTGAATATTGTAAATTTTTCCCACGTTCGTATATTCGTAATTTCGTGAAGCCAATTCGTATTTTCGTAGACCTCATGCAGCCAATTTATCTAAAAAAATCCCCTTGAGAGTATCAAGGGGACGTGTGGCTCGCGCATGAGCCGCTAGAGGCCCGGCAGATAGGCGTATCCGATGGACAAGCCGATGCTTGTATCGAATTTTTGGAACAACTCGCCGGTTTGTGGGCCTTGGAACACCGTGTCCTCCAAGGCCAGCCGAAGGCCGAAGCAGACACGGTGAGGCATCAAAGGCCCGTCATTGCCCGGACAGACCTTCGGCTCCACGAATCCTCCATAAGAGGAATCCGCGAGGCCGGAAGGCGCAAACCTCTGCTCTGTCAGAACTCCGAAGGCGAGATGGGCCAGCTCGTCAGTCAGACGAACTTGCGCGCCTACGAATGCTGTGACGTTCGTCAAATGATCGCCGGAATTATCTTTTCCAGCGTAAGCCGCGCCTGCGCCGCCCAAGAGACGCCATCGCTCTGTCAAAGCCGGCAACAGAGCAAGCTCTGCGCCCGCCCCCCATAGCCACTGATCATATGGACGGAGGGTATGGAAGTTGATGACGCCGCTGATTTGAACGCCGAATCCGCGCCTGCCGCCGCGCTCCATGTCTTGGAGACGATGATCCTGTTCGTCCAATCGCCTGGACTGCACATCCTGAAT
>JAHJFW010000074.1 GCA_018824765.1 Patescibacteria group bacterium | reverse complement strand
GCCCTTGCCGCTAATCAGCCAGCCGACCAACAGAGCCAAAGTTAACGTTGTCATCGCTGAAATACCGACCAGCAGTCCCAACACAAACATTATTTTGGGATTGCCCTCAAATGAACCTCTTGATTGGTGCTCTTGAAGCATACTCATATGATTAGGATATAGAATTTAGAATCTAGCAATTAGGTTAATATTGTTTTATTTATAAACCCAGATTCTAGATTCCAGATTCTAGGTTGAATAAGGTTACGTTGCAGTTATTTTGCAGTCAAGGCGGCCTGAATCTCCATATCCCAAACGTCATTTTCAATCATGCCGACAAACTTTTTGTCTCCGATGAAAAAAGTCGGCGTCGCATCAACCCCGTTTTTCACGCCCTCCGCCAAATCATCGCTGATTTTTGTCTGATATTTTTTCTCGGCCAAACATGAATCAAATGCGGCCCGATCCATATCCAGGCTTTGCGCATAATCGCTGAACAGATCGCTGGGAGACGCCAAATTCTCCCAAGATTGCTGGTCCTCATATAAACGGTCATGGTATTCCCAAAACCCGCCCTGCGCTTCAGCGCAACGCGCGGCATTGGATGCCAGAAGCGAATTCTGATGGATTGCCTGCAGTGGAAAATCTTTCCAAATGAAACGCACCTTATCGCCGTAAGTTTTTAACGCATATAAAAAACCCGCCTCAGCCACGCGGCATGCCGGACACTGGAAGTCGCTGTAAATTCGGACTATCACACCTGCCTCTCCAGGCCCTACGGACGGATCATTGTCGTCATTGAACGCATAACCGTCTGCCTTGGGCGCTCCCCCGCTTGGAAACACCGCCCAAATCAAACCGCCGATAATCAATACCACCAGCACAATGGATCCGAGTAAAAATATCTTCTGAACTTTTTCAGCTGATTCCATAAAAATTACTTATAAGGAAATCATTATTCTGATTTAATTGCCGCGTCAGTCGCTCCGCTGACTCCTCGCAATGGCCGTTGGAAAGGATACTTGTTTTGATCCCTTATGACAAGCCAGAAGCCGAAAATCGCCACTGGAATCAAAAGCCACTGCGTTGGCGTAAGCCCTAAAATCCGTGTATCAATAATCCGCAGAAAATCAAGCAAAAACCTGCCGCAACCGTAAAGTGACAGATAGATGCCGAGCCAGAAGCCGGGATGAGAATGACGAATGACGAATGACGAATGACGAAAACGATTCAAAAACAGAAAAAATATGCCAATCATGAAGCCGAAAATAGAAAGATACAAACCCAAGTCATGGCGCGTCTGGCCGTCGGGATATTTAACCGCCAAAATGAAAGAACTTAGCGTCCCAGGATGGTCGTGTATCAAAAAACAACCGATGCGTCCGATGCCGCAACCCCAAGGCACTCCCCAAACCAAAATGTCGGCATAAGCCAAAAAATCAAGTCCGCGTTTTTTGACGTAAAACCATACAACTGCCGCGGCCGCCAAAAAGCCGCCCATAATCGCAAAGCCGGAGTCTCTCAAATCGAAAATTTTCAACGGATTTTGCAAATAATATTGCGGCTCGTAAAAAATTGCATGAAACAAGCGCGCGCCTGCCATGGCTGAAATCAAAATCCAAAAAGCCAAGTCCCAAACGATTTTCGGATCCAAGTTTTTTTGTTTGGCTCGCCGCGCCGCAATAGCCGTAGCCGTCACAAACCCCAAAGCAACCAAAGTCCCCCACGTTTGAAGCGTGAGAGGGCCGATTTGAAAAGTGTGTGATTCGATGTATGGGATCATGGGAATTGGAATATGGAATATGGAAGATGGAATTAGGAAGGGGGTCATGTCCTCCCCCTTAAGAAGGGGGAGTTAGAGGGGGTCTATCCGACGGAGACCTCCCCTAACCCCTCCTTAGTAAGGAGGGGGATTATGCAAAGGCGTAAGTCCTAAGAATATAGAATATAGAAGATGGAAGACCATCACCATTCTCTAATTCGCGCGAATTGAATTAGCGAATGGTGGACGATTCGGGACTTTTATCCGCACTAAACACTGAGCACTGAGAACTGAGCACTGAGAACTTTTCTTACAACAGATTCAGCGTCTTTAGCGCTTTTTCGAATTCGTCCAAGGCCTGATGCGCCTGCCGGGATCCCAGTTGGAACGTGGCTTCATGCACCAACTGATTGCGCAATTTATGCGCCCACCAAACTTTTTTAAGGTTGGGATATTTGTAACACGCCATCTTTAGCCGCTCGCCGAGCGTCTGACCCGGCATAGTCATTGATTTCAGCGCGCTGTCAAGCAAAGTATCAGCCTCCATAATTGCAACTTTGGCACCCATGGTCCCTTGCTTGGCGGTTTCCCTTATCATTTTCCAGCGCCTTTGTATTTCTTCGCGGGTCAGGCCGAACATTTCCGGCCTTGTCAGCGCTCTTTTCAGTCTCCACAAACCATAGGCGATTCCCGCCACCACGATAATTGCGGTAAAAAAATACAACAGCCATGGCGTACTGGCGGTCGTAGTATCGAAAACGATTTCTTCCATAATAATATTAAATCCGCGGCCTCATAGCCACAAACTTTTCATAAGCTCCGGCAACAGACAGCAATTTATCCTCGCGGAACCAATTGCCTATAAACTGCAATCCGACCGGCAACCCCTCGTGGTTTCCGCACGGCAGTGAAACAGCGGGCAAACCGGCAACATTAGCTCCGACTGTGAAAATATCTTCCAGATACATTTCCAAAGGATCATTTGTCTTTTCACCGATTTTGAATGCCGTGGTCGGCGCAGTCGGCGTAACAATTATGTCAATTTCTTGGAAAGCCGATTCATAAGCGCGCTTGATCAAGGTCTGCACTTTTTTCGCCTGCACGTAATACGCGTCATAATAACCGCGCGACAAAGCGAACGTCCCCAGCAAAATCCGGCGTTTGACTTCTGTTCCCAAGCCGTGTGCGCGCGACGCCGCATAAGTTTCAAACAAGGGCAGGTTTTGCATCCGCAAACCATATCGCATGCCGTCGAAGCGCGATAAGTTGGCTGAAACTTCGCACGGCATAAGCACGTAATAAACCGCCAGGGATTCTTCAGCAAATGGCAGATCAATTTCAGTAATCGTCGCTCCCAAACTTTCCAAATCCTTAATCGCCTGTTCCGTATCCTCCCTGACTCCGTCGGAAATTCCATTTCCCCAAGCTTGGCGAGGCAAGCCGATTTTTACGCCTTTCAAATCTTCACGCTCAATAGCCGTAAAATCCTCTTCTATTGCCGTGGTTTGGTCTGCCGAATCAACTCCCTGCAAAAGTTCAAGCAAAGTTGCGGCATCCTCGACATTTTTCGTGAGCGGACCGATCTGGTCGAGTGATGAAGCCATGGCGACTAATCCTGAACGCGAAACTCGGCCGTAGGTCGGCTTTAATCCGACAACTCCGCAAAAAGCCGCGGGTTGCCGGATTGAACCGCCGGTATCCGATCCCAAAGCCGCGAGGCACATTGAAGACGCCACGGCTGCGGCGCTGCCACCGGATGAACCGCCGGGAACGCGCTCCGGATCGCGCGGATGTTTGGTCGCTCCATAAGCCGAATATTCGGTTGACGAACCCATGGCAAACTCATCCATATTCGTCTTGCCCAAAATAACCGCGCCGCCTTCTTTCAATTTCCGCGTTACAGTCGCATCGCACGGCGCAATATAGGATTCCAGAATCTTCGAACCGGAAGTGCAACGACGGCCTTGGTATAAAATGTTGTCTTTCAAAGCTATGGGAAGGCCGTCCAACGGCCCCAATGTTTTACCATCCAGCCGACGGGCGTCAGAACGGTCAGCCGCTTCAAGCGCCTCGTCTTCATATACTTCCAAAAAAACGTTAAGAGCGCCGTTCAAAGATGCAATTTGTTTTAAACATGCTTTCGTAACATCAACCGAAGAAACGTCGCCGCTTTTGAGCAGCCGGCGCGCTTCAGTAAAAGTGAGTTCGTTCAGCGATTTCATATTCAATCGCACTACTTTTTAGGCGTTTCAAAAACCGGCGGCACGCTTAATAATCCGGACTCGCGTTCAGGAAAATTCGACAGGATCAACTCTGTTGCCGCCTCGTCGCACGCGGAAAACTCGTCTTTGCGCCAACCCGTACTTTTTGACGGCATTGCATAAGGTTCCACCTCTGCAGTATCTATTTTCTGCAAACGATCGACATACTTCAAAATACTGTCGAGCTCTTTTTCGGCCATGCGCGTCTCATCTTCGGACAACTCAAGCCGCGCCAGATCCGCCAAATGCTTTACGTCTTCTCGTTTCAATGACATACGGAAAACAGATTACACCAAAGGATTATACAAGACCATAGCTTTAATTCTTTTGCTTTAATTCTTTGTCAGTTCATTCGATTAGCCTGCCGGAAACTGTCATTCCCCGATTGAATCTGGGAATCTTCCGAATGGAATCCATAATGAAGATCCCCCGCTTTCGCGGAGGATGACATTTATTGAAAGCCTTTAATAAGGACTGCCTTGGCCAGGACGATTCTTCTATAGTGTGCTGAGGGAAAAATTTTATTTATTGACCTTCGCATAATTAGACTTATTTTTGTCATTCCTGCGAAGGCAGGAATCCGGCCCTTTTCATTCTGGATCCCAGCAGGGGTTTACCCCGCACCTGATGCGGGGCGGGGATGACAGACCTGCTAACCTGATTGGCGAAGATCAATAAGCTTTTTCAAAAACTCCTTTTCATCCAAGATTTCCACGCCGAGCTTCTTTGCTTTGCCGTATTTTGAGCCGGGATCGGCGCCGGCCACGACATAAGTCGTTTGTTTTGACACGCTTTCCGACACTTCGCCGCCCAGCTCCCGAATTTTGCTTTTTGCCTCTTCGCGCGACATAGATTCCAGAGTGCCGGTCAAAACCCAAGTTGTGCCGGATAGTTTTCCCGCGGCTTTCTTCTGGACGCCCAATACTGTGACGGAATCGAGCAAATTATCCAAACGCCGCGCTTCATGCGCATCTGCGAAAAAACCGGTGATGGACTCAGCCGCAACTTCACCCACGCCTTCGATCGCCGTCAACTCCTCTTTTGTTGCGTGGCGGAATTTTGCAAACGTCCCGAAAGCCGAGGACAAATCGCGCGCAGTCTCTTCTCCGATATGGCGTATTCCAAGCCCGTTGATAAAACGGTCCAGCGGAATGCTGCGATGCGCTTGGATTTCATCCACCAATTTTTCCGAAGCCAGCTCGGCAAAACCCGGCAGACCGATCAAATCTTCTTTTTTCAGCTTGAACAAATCAGCAGCTTCGCGCACCAATCCTTCATTCAGCAACAGCTCCATGATTTTATCGCCTAGGCCGCGGATATCAACGGCATTCTTGCTGACAAAATGTAGCAATCTTTGCAGTTCCTGCGCAAAACAGCGCTTATTCGTGCAAACCGTTGCAACCTCGCCTTCTTTGCGCGCGACCGGCGAGCCACAAATCGGGCAGGTTTTCGGCATATGGAAAGATTTTTCTTTTCCTGTTCTCAATTTGGGCAAAACCTTAATGACCTTCGGGATCACGTCGCCCGCTTTTTCCACGATTACCGTGTCGCCGATTTCCAAACCAAGACGCTCGATCTCATCCTGATTATGCAATGTCGCATGTGTTACGGTTGTGCCGACAAGCTGGACAGGATCAAGGACGGCTACAGGCGTTAACACTCCGGTGCGCCCGATTGACACGCGGATGTCGCGCACGATGGTAGTCCCCTGCTCTGCCGGAAATTTCCACGCCAAAATCGCACGCGGAGTTTTGCCGACAACGCCGAGCGACGCAAAAAGCTTGTCATTATCCACATTAACGACTACGCCGTCGATCCAATAATCCAGCGACTCGCGCTTTTTTTGAAGCGAATCAAAAACTTTTTCAACCTCCTCCAAAGTTTTGCAAAATCGCGCGTGCGGATTCGTCGAAAAACCAAGATGCTTAAGCGCGTCGTGGCGCTGTTCGCAGGTTTTTAGGCTCTCATCTCCAAGCAATCCGTATCCCATAAATGAAAGTCCACGTTCAGCCGCAACCTGCGGATCAAGCTGGCGGATGGAACCGGCGGCTGCATTTCGAGGATTCGCAAGCGCGGGTTCGCCGCGCTTCTTCAACATTTTATTCAATCGTTCAAGCTGCGTCTTCGCCATATACACCTCGCCGCGAATTTCCAAACGCCCTTTGAACTTCTTTCGCAAAATTAGAGGAATCGCCTCGATCGTCCTCAAATTATGCGTAACATCTTCGCCCACGTGGCCGTCTCCGCGCGTCGCACCGCGGACAAAAACTCCATCTTCATAGATAAGCGAAACCGCCAGCCCATCCATTTTCGGATCAGCGTAAAAATCAAATGTCGCGTGAGGCCGAAGCTTTTTCATCCGCACCAGCCACTCATCGACTTCTTCGCGCGAAAAAGCGTCTTCAATTGAAAGCATCGGCGTTTCATGTCGCACCTTTTTAAACCCCGCGATTGTCTTGCCCGCTACTCTCTGTGTCGGAGAATCCGGTGTGATGAGCTCCGGATATTGCTGTTCGAGCTTATAGAGTTCATGCTTCAAAGCATCCAAAGCCTCCTCGGAAATCTCGAGCTTGTTCAGGACGTGGTATTGGTAGCGATATCGGTCAATTTCCGCCCGAAGCTTCAGAATACGCTTAGCAGCGTTTGGTTTATTCATGGGGGGTATTTTACACTAAAAAAGACTGAAAAGCGAAGATTGCGCCATTCTTCTGCGGATTGACAAAACCGACAATTTCTGCTTAATGACAATGGAGTCGAGGTTCGCTCGATGTGTTCATTTTTTTTAGGAAAGGAAATAGCATGCGTGACTATCAGAAGGATCGCCGAGCGCGCAAACAGATTCTATGCGAGTTGTACGCTCTCGGTTTTACAGCGAAAGAGATTGCTCTAAACGTGGCGTGGAGTAGAGCGACAATTGCTCAAGACCTCCGATTGCTGGGTGGAATGAACGCGTTTCCCAATAGGCCGAAAAAACCAGGCGATGTGTTTGCCGCTGTTTTACGGCGGTATGCAGAAATCGCCATTGCGCAAGGTGACGACCGGCTGTCGCGCAATCGCGCGGCTGATGCGCCGGATGCGGAGCTGGGCGACATTCTTGCCGCATGGCTCAAAGAGGAAAGCATCATGGGCTTCATTTGCGGGATTGAGTCTTCAGTCGCCCGTCTGGAAGCGCCGTCGTATCCGCCGGAAAAACGCGGATATGCACAACTGCTCGGCGCGGTCTCCCGATGCCGAATTGATCCGTACGTACCCGGTCCGGGAGACGCGAAAACTGCATGGCGCGACGTATTGGCGGATGTTGCCGACGGCAGAGAGATCGTTGCGGGGCGCGGCGATCTGGAACAGCTCATCCTGCAGCGCCTCTTGGATGCGCGAAGGGCTAACATCATGCCCATTTGGGACGACCATGTTTTCCGCTGCGTCGACGATCTCCTTGAAAGGCTGGACATCCTTGATCGAGTTGTCATCTATCGCCGATTCGGCATTGGCGGCAAAGCCTGTCAGACGCTGGAGCAAATCGGCAAGGATCTGCATGTCATTCGTGAGCGAGTGCGGCAGATCGAGGGAAAAGCTCTGCGTGAGCTACGAAACAAGGTGCTTGAAAAAGACCTTAGCATCCTGATGGAACCCGCAGGCACCGCGCTACAGCGGGAGCTTAGCCGAAGACGGGCGGCTCTCAATATAGAGCTGGTTGCCAGTGAAATGCTCACGGATGCCCGTTTGATTGAAGATCTTCTACGAGAAGTGTACACGCTTCCATTGTCCGTTCGTACCGATAACTGCCTGACTTTCGCAG
Organism: Patescibacteria group bacterium; assembly: GCA_018824765.1. Taxonomy (GTDB): domain Bacteria; phylum Patescibacteriota; class Patescibacteriia; order 2-12-FULL-60-25; family 2-12-FULL-60-25; genus JAHJFW01. The sequence goes on along the minus strand of JAHJFW010000074.1, from coordinate 459 downwards.
GCATCCGGCTCGTTGGCGAGCTCGTACAAGTCACCAAGGAAGAACTTCTGAAAAGAAGGCACTTTGGAAACAAATCTCTGCGAGAGGTTACCGAAGTCCTTGGCGAATTGGGGCTTGAGATCGGAATGAATCTCGATGCGCGGCTCGTCTCGCTCATCCAAGATCACCGGCGAAAGCTGGACGAACGGCTGAAATGAAGTTCTTTCCGGAGGAATAGCACAACGCGGCTTTGTCTAAAATTCATCTAGAGGCATAGCCGCTTTTTTTATTTGTGTGGACAAAAAATCGAAGCCACAGCACGCATTGGAGTGAAAAAAACGCACTGCCTACTTATCCACAGAAAAAATAGCTTTGATTTTTCCGCTTCATTCAGCAAAGAATCCGCCCTCCCGACACACAATTGACACGATCGTCGAAATTGTGTAGCGGTATATGTATGGGGAGGAAATTTTCAAAAAT
>JAHJFW010000073.1 GCA_018824765.1 Patescibacteria group bacterium | reverse complement strand
ATTACATAACCGCTGCCAGAAAAATTATGTTATGTCAAGCCCCAAGGAATCCTAGTATTTTTCTTCATTTTTCACGTTCCATCTATTCATTGCGCGGGTTATCCCCAGTTCGATCCATGTTTTTATCGCTTCTCCGGTTTTGTTGAGGGCTGCATCGATTTTTTTTCGGTCATCTTTTGACGGCTTTCCCAATACCCAATTTTCCGCTTCGCTCGCTCTTACCGGCCGGCCGATACCGACGCGCAAACGCGAAATATCGCGCCGCCCCAACTGCTGCTGTATATCGGCAATGCCATTATGTCCGCCTGCTCCACCTGCTGCCGTAAGTTTTAGGCGGCTTGGAGACAGGTCCATGTCATCATGCACAATAAGTAAATCAGCCGGCTTGATTTTATAAAAAGCCGTTAGAGCTTGGGCGGCACTGCCGGATTTATTCATGAAAGTTTTTGGCTTTGCCAAAATGATTTCATTTTCCGACCAGATGCCTTTGGCCGTTTCAGATCGGCGCTTTGTATCTTTTTTCCAAACCAAATTCAATTCTTTGGCTAAAGCGTCGAGCGCCTCAAACCCGACGTTATGCCGCGTGCCAACGTATTCTTTACCGGGATTTCCCAAGCCGATTATTAGTTTCATAAGTATTAGTCTGTAAAGTCTATCAAGTCTGTAAAGTCCGTAAAGTCTGTAAAGTCGCGGGGGTATTAAAGTTCTCAGTGCAAAGTCCTACGTCCTAGGTCCTACGTCCTTGGTTCATTGAGAATTGAAAATTTTTCCTTCATTCGTAATTAGTCATTCTGATTTCGTCATTCCCCACAACCTGCCACCTAATTCCCACCCCCTAATATCTCATGCCTTTTCTACCGATCGGCCGACGTTTTCTGGCCCATGGTTTTTTTGCCGGCTTTTTAGGCTCGGTTGATTTTTCTTCAAGCTCGGTTTTTCCGATGGCAAGGTTTTTGGTTTTGACTACAATCGGTGTGCCGGTAAAGCCGAATTTTTCGCGCAAACGGTTTTCAAAATATCTTAGCCATGAATCGTGCAATGATTGTTTGTCGCCACCGATTGAAATGATAAAAGTCGGAGGGTCGATGCCGATCTGCGTAACATCATATAGATACGGCGATTTGTTGCCCAGACGAGCCAGCGGTCTTTTGCGGGCGGCAACGGACTTTAAAAATTTTTGAAGTGCGTTGTATGAAATTTGGCGGCGGCGTTCTTCGCGGATTTGTAAGGCAAGGTCAAGGATTTTGTCTGTGCGTTGGCGTTGTTTTGCGGAAACGAAAATTATCGGCGCCCAACGCAAAAAGGGGAATGTGCGCCTTATTAAAGTTTCGAATTCCGCGGTTATATTGGTGGTTTTATCCGGCACCAAATCCCATTTGTTGGCGATTAAAATAAGTCCGCGGCCGGCATCTTTCAAAAGTCCGGCCAGACGCCTGTCTTGCGAAGTCAGCGATGCGGTTACGTCAAAAACGAGCAAGGCGATGTCAGCATGCATTAGCGCTTGCGTGTTGCGCGCAATACCAGCGTCTTCAAGGCCTTTTTCAATGCGGCTGCGTTTGCGCATGCCTGCTGTGTCTATCAATGTAATAAGTTCGTCATTTCTTTTAAATGACGTGTCCTGCGGTTCGCGGGTGGTGTGGGGGGTAGGGGACACGATAACGCGCTCTTCGCCGAGAATGGCATTTGTTAAGGATGATTTGCCGACATTCGGCCGGCCCATAATAACCAACCTTAAACCCTTCTCTTGCGGAATGGGTTGCGGAGGTTTGCCAAGCTTTGTCAGTTGTTCGAAAACAATATCAAGCAAATCGCCGACTCCGCGGCCTGTTGTTGCCGATACGCCCAAGGCTTGGCCCAAGCCTAATTTAAAAACTTCTTTGGTCGAGGTGAATGCCGATTTTTTTGTGTTGTCCACTTTATTGGCGACCAAGAGCACATTTTTATTTAAACTTTGGACGCGGCGGATAAAATCGCGATCTTGCGGAAGGACTCCGGCATCGGCATCCAGCAGGAAGAGGACAATGTCCGCCTCTTTTACCGCCAGCTCGGCTTGATGCAGGATGCCGCGGCCGATTTCAGAACCCTGTTCAGCATCCATTCCGCCGGTATCTATCACTTCAATGCCTAATCCGCGCCAGAGGACTGGAGCATAGTTGCGGTCGCGCGTTGTGTGCGGCACGTTTGAAACCAAAGCCCGCGTGCTTTCAATCAAGCGGTTCCAGAGCGTTGATTTGCCAACGTTAGCGCGGCCGACAATGGCTACGACTGGGAGGCTTTTGATGCGTTTGGGGGACATAGGGAGAGATAAAAGGGGAAAAATTTACAATATTCAATTTACAATTTCCAAACATTGGTTATTGAAAATT
>JAHJFW010000072.1 GCA_018824765.1 Patescibacteria group bacterium | reverse complement strand
TTGCTGAAATGACGGCGGAAAGGCTGAAAAGCCGTGTTGAAGAGGCGGCGGTACAGCTGGAAGATTTGGCTAAGCAGGCACAAGAAAACCCCGAAATTTCGCTGGAAGAACGCTTTTATTTGGAGCCGCTGGAGGATGAGTGAGCGCGAATTGCCGCCTCTTGCGCCTTTTTTTAGGTTTTGATATAGTCCTACAGCTTTATTCGAAGCGTTAATAAACGTTTTTATTTTTTAAACTCTGCATCATCCATATGGCAGAAATGTTTGATCGCTCCAAACCCCATGTAAATGTGGGGACAATTGGTCACGTTGACCACGGCAAAACCACCCTTACCGCGGCGATTTTGTCTGTTTTAAGTGCTCACGGTAAAATCGCCCAGAAGAAGGGCGTTGATGACCTTGATAAGGCCCCTGAGTCCAAGAATCGCGGTATTACCATTGCGACGGCGCACACGGAATATGAGACGGATAAGCGCCACTACGCGCACGTTGACTGTCCGGGCCACGCCGATTACATCAAAAACATGATTACCGGCGCCGCGCAGATGGACGGCGCGGTTTTGGTGGTAGCCGCAACTGACGGTCCCATGCCTCAGACGCGCGAGCATATTCTGCTTGCTCGGCAGGTGGGAGTGCCGGCCATCGTTGTTTTTTTGAACAAGGTGGACATGGTCGATGACCCTGAATTGGTGGATTTGGTTGAGCAGGAGGTGCGCGATCTTCTGAACAAATATGAATTTGACGGAGACAATGCACCAGTGATTCGCGGTTCTGCTTTGAAGGCGTTGGAAAATCCGTCCGATGAAACCGCGTCTAAGCCGGTAATGGATCTGATGAATGCTTTGGACGAATATATTCCACAGCCTGAGCGTGAAACCGAAAAGCCTTTCCTCATGCCTGTCGAGGACGTGTTCTCGATTGAAGGACGCGGAACAGTGGCAACCGGCCGTATTGAGCGAGGCATGGTCAAGATTAACGAAGAAGTTGAGATCGTAGGTTTGGGCGAAACCCGCAAAACCGTCGTGACCGGTATTGAAATGTTCAACAAACAGTTGCAGGAAGGTATGGCCGGAGACAACGCCGGACTTTTGCTCCGCGGTGTCAAGAAGGAAGAGATCGAGCGCGGCATGGTTTTGGCAAAGCCCGGATCAATAACTCCGCATACTGAATTTGAAGCCGAGGTATATGCCTTGACCAAAGAGGAAGGTGGACGTCATAAGCCGTTTTTGACCGGTTACAAGCCGCAGTTCTACATCCGCACAACCGACGTTACCGGTGAAGTGAAGTTGCCTGAAGCGGTAGCCATGGTAAATCCGGGAGACACCGTTCAGATGAGCGTAACCTTGATCACGCCTGTAGCCATGGAAGAGAAAATGCGTTTCGCCATCCGCGAAGGAGGCAGGACTGTCGGCGCGGGTGTCGTTACCAAGATCATTAAATAATTGAAAGGTTTAAGGAATCGACCATGACTCAAACCGCAAAGAAGGCCGTTGCAAAAGAAGCCGCTGTCTCACGCGTAAGAATTAAGATCAGGGCTTATGACCATAAGATCATAGACCAATCTACGCGGACTATTATTGATACGGCCGAGAGAAGCGGAGCGAAGGTGGTCGGGCCGGTGCCGCTGCCGACTGAAAAGAAGAAGTGGACGGTTAACCGATCGACGTTTGTCCATAAAAATGCGCGCGAACAGTTTGAAATGAGGATTCATAAGCGCATTGTCGATATCCTTGATCCGAATGCAAAAACCATTGAATCACTGACTAGTTTGAATCTTCCGGCAGGTGTGGACGTTGAAATAAAAATGTAGGGGGGAGTCAAAAGTCCATAAAGTCCATAAAGTCAAAGGGAGTCAAAAAATATTTCGTTCCCTGCAAGTCCGTTTCACAAGGAGTAAGTTGTCGGCCGAGCTCAGTTCGGCCAAACATCGCCAGCGATTGCGATCTTTATGACATAACCTCCCTGCTATAGAAACGAATTTGCAGCTGATCATAAAATTGAAGTGCCTTTGATCGCTGTAAAGGCCAGAAGTGCGGCTACGTCTAAGTGACGCGTTCGTGCTTCTGGTCTTTGCATATAGGATCCTAATTCGTATATTCGTAGATTTCGTGTAGATTCGTATTTTCGTAGGCGATATGAAATTCATTCTTGCTAAAAAATTGGAGATGTCGCAGATTTTCCGTCCTGATGGGACGGTTGTTCCGGTTACTTTGGTGCAAGCCGGACCATGCGTTGTAACGCAGGTGAAAGACGTGGAAAAGGAGGGTTACAAGGCTGTCCAAATCGGTTTTTCTCCGCTTAAGAAACTCAGTAAACCCTCAGCCGGGCATCTGAAAGAGCTTGATAAGTTCGGAATTTTACGTGAATTCAGGATAACCGACCCGGATGCATTTAAAAGAGGCGATACGATTCTGGCTTCGGCGTTTACTTCCGGAGACAAGATTAACGCAACCGGAGTTTCAAAGGGCAAGGGTTTTCAGGGCGTGGTCAAGCGCCATGGATTTCACGGGGCACCGGCTTCGCACGGACACAAAGATCAAGAGCGTATGCCGGGTTCGTCAGGTCCTGGCGGCGTGCAGCACGTTTTAAAAGGTACGAAAAAACCCGGACGCATGGGCGGTGACAGGGTGACGGTAAAAAATTTGGAAGTAATTGAAGTTCGCGACAACGGAATTCTGGCAATCAAAGGAGCGATCCCGGGTTGTCGCAACAGCCTTGTCGAACTTCGTAGCGACGAAGCTAAGAGCTAAACAGTTTTATGTCTTTAACCGTCAACATTTATAATCAAGAGGGAAAAATTACGGGTAACGCGGATTTGAATCCGGTGATTTTCGGCGTGAAAATTAAGCCAGCATTGGTCCACGAGGCCATGGTTGCCCAGCAGGCGAACGCGCGCAAGAATGTCGGGCACACGAAAACACGCGGCGAAGTCAGAGGCGGCGGAAAAAAACCTTGGAAACAAAAAGGTACCGGCCGAGCGCGCCAAGGATCGATTCGTTCACCGCAGTGGGTTGGCGGAGGGATCGCGCACGGTCCGCGCAAAGAGCGGAATTTTTCATTAAAAATAAACGCCAAGGTCAAAAGGCAGGCATTCCTTATGGCGCTTTCGGATAAAGTCGCGCATGAGAAATTAGTACTTCTGGAAAAACCGGTGTTTACAGAGGAAAAGACCAAACAAGCAGCTTTGATGTTTAAAAAGTTGCCTCTCGGCAGGCGCACTTTGTTCGTCATTCCGAGTTCGAATCCGGGTCTTCTTAGAATGGTTAGAAACATACCGAATGTGCATCTCGTTACTGCCAATACTTTGAATTTAGTCGATGTATTGACCGCTCCGAGTGTTCTTATGCAGCAGGAGGTTTTACCAGTTTTGGAAAAAACATATGGGACTATTTGAACGATTAAAGAAAAAATCCCCGTCAACAACCGCAAAGACGGAAGATACGGCCACTTCAACCCCAGCAGTTGCAAAACAGGTTGAGGCATTGGTTGGCGCAGCCGGAACTTTGACCGTAAAAATGAGTAAGAGCGGTGTTTTGTTGACGACGCCCAGAGTCAGTGAAAAAGCCGCAGCTCTGGCCTCAAAAGGCACTTATGTTTTTAATGTGCCCGTTACAGCCAATAAGATTGAAATAAGAAAAGCCGTGGAAGCGTTATACAAAGTCAAGGTTGAGTCTGTGCACGTCATTCGCGGCATGGGTAAAAGGATGACTCGCGGCCGTATTAGCGGAAGGCGGGCCAATTGGAAGAAGGCATTGGTTACTTTGAAGAAAGGTGAAAAACTTGATGTCTACGAAGGAGTCTAACGATATGCCGATAAAAAAATATTTACCAGTTACTAAAGGCCGCCGCAATTCATCCGTGCAGGTTTTTTCGGATATTACACGGCACAAACCTGAAAAGAGCTTGATTATTCCGCGAAAAGCTTTTGCCGGACGGACCAAGGGAAAAATTACGGTGCGCCACAAGGGCGGCGGAGCAAAGCGTTACATCCGCGTAATAGATTTTAAGCGCGACAAGTATGATATTCCAGCCAAAGTAGCTTCCATTGAATACGATCCGTCACGCGGCGCGCGTATTTCATTACTTGTCTATAAAGACGGCGAGAAAAGATATATTATCGCACCGGACAGGTTAAGCGTCGGAAGCATTATCGTATCATCCAAGGAGTCGGCTGAAATTACAACAGGCAACCGTTTACCGCTTGAAAAAATGCCGATTGGCAGCACTATCCATAATGTCGAATTAACTCCTGGCAAGGGCGGACAATTGGCCAGAGGGGCGGGCGCGGGAATTCAACTTATGGCTGTCGAGGGCCCTTATGCCACTTTGAAACTTCCTTCCGGTGAAATGCGTCAGGTCTCGAAACAGTGCATGGCGACTCTTGGTACCGTATCTAACCAAGATTGGCGCTTGGTGCGTTGGGGTAAGGCCGGACGTATGCGCTGGCGCGGCATCAAGCCGACAGTACGCGGTAAAGCTATGAATCCGGTTGACCATCCGCACGGAGGAGGCGAAGGCAAGCATCCGATCGGTATGACGCATCCTAAAACAAAATGGGGCAAACACGCGCTTGGCGTAAAAACGCGCCGCAAGAATCGTGCCTCGGATAAACTAATCATCAAGCGAAGGAAGAAAAAATAGTATGAAAATCAAATTTTCAATTATCAATTTTCAATTTACAAATGTTCCGAAATTGGAAATTATAAATTGGAAATTGTAAATTTTTCTCTAAATATGTCACGAAGTCTAAAAAAAGGTCCGTTTACAGAACCCAAATTGCTGGCCAAGGTGGCCAAATTAAAGACGGGCGACAAAACGGTCATCAAAACATGGTACAGGGCCTCGACCATCACGCCGGCCATGGTGGGGTTTACCTTTGGGGTACATAATGGTAAAACGCACATCCCGGTGTTTATTGTCGAAAATATGGTAGGCCATAAGCTCGGGGAGTTTTCACCGACAAAAAAATTCATCCGCCATGGCGGTAAAATGCAAAAAGGCCTTGATGCTTCATCGACAGCCGCTCCGGCCGCGTCAAAATAATGCGATAATATATGGATGTACACGCAACACTTCGATACCTGAGAATGGCTCCCAGAAAAGTCCGTCTGGTGGTCGATTCGATTCGCGGTTTACCAGTCAACGAAGCCCTGACGCGCCTGTCTTTCTTGAAAAAAGATGCCGCTCGTCCGGTAATGAAGCTGTTGCAATCAGCCATTGCCAATGCCGAGAATAATTTCAAGCTCGCTAAGTCGGATCTAGTTGTGAAAAAAATAACTGCCGACGGCGGTCCGACACTCAGCCGTTTCAGGCCGAGAGCAATGGGCAGGGCGGCGCCGATCCGCAAGCGGACCACGCACATCAATATTGTTTTGTCGGATGAGAAAGCGAGTCCAAAGTCAATTAAGTCCATAAAGTCCGTAAAGTCCGTAAAGTCGAAAGCTAAAGAGAAAAAAGCAAAAGTGCTTCCTAATGCCTAACTTAAAGATTCCAGCTCCTAGCTTCTAAACCTATGGGTCATAAAGTCCATCCAAAAGTATTTCGTCTTGGCACCACTACGACTTGGCCGTCGAAGTGGTTTGCACGCGACCAGATCTATCGCGATTTTCTGAAACAAGATCTTGCTTTGCGTGATTTTCTGAAAAAGGAACTTAAAGAGGCGCAGGTCAACAAGGTGGTAATCGAGCGGTCGCGGGGAGCTTTGGCAATCACGGTTTTCAGCGGAAAACCGGGTTTGGTCATTGGACGTTCGGGCGTCGGCATCGAAGAGTTGAAGAAAAAAGTGCTCAAAAAGTTTTTTAACGGAAAGAAGGTTCAGTTTCAATTGAATGTGATAGAAACGCCGAAAGCTGCATTGGAAGCCGTGATTATTGCAGCACAGGTGGTATCTGATTTGGAACGCCGCATGCCGTTTCGCCGGACGCTTAAGATGACCATAGAGCGTGTTAAAAAAGCCGGTGCACTGGGTGTGAAAATCGCAGTATCAGGTCGCTTGAACGGAGCCGAAATCGCCCGTCGCGAATGGTTGGGTTGGGGGAAAATACCGCTGACAAATTTGCGCGCCGACATTGATTTTGCCACGGATACGGCGCATACCATGGCCGGGACGATTGGCGTTAAAGTTTGGATTTACCGCGGCGATGTTTTTGAGCAGGATCGTTTGGCGCAGTATAAACCAAGCACACCAACCACCCGCCCGCGCGGCAGGATGCAACGAGCTATATGAAAATCAAATTTACAATTTACAATTTTCAATTATCAAACATTCCGACATTCAGTAATTGGAAATTGGAAATTGGAAATTGGAAATTTTTCTCTTTGTCTTGATATGTTGATTCCACGAAAGGTTAAACACCGAAAATGTCATAAGGGGCGAGCGCGCAACAAGCGTATCGCTACTGATAAAATTGATTTGGCATACGGACAATATGGCATTAAGGCGCTTACCGGCGCTTGGGTCAGCGCGCGTCAAATTGAAGCCGCTCGCCGTGTGCTAACCCGCTACACGCGCCGCGGCGGAAAAATCTGGATTCGCATTTTTGCCGATAAACCGATTACCAAAAAAGGCAATGAAGTTCCCATGGGTGCCGGTAAGGGAGCGGTAGACCATTATATCGCAGTGGTTAAGCCCGGAACGGTCATGTTTGAAATGGACGGCATTCCGCGCGATAGCGCCAAAGAAGCGCTGCAGTTAGCCCGTTACAAGTTGTCCTGCCGCGCAAAATTCATTGCTAAGAACGAAATTTAGACGTATGTTAAATCCCAAGGAATTGACCCAAAAAACCGAAGATGAATTGAAGAATGTGGCCGCTTCTTTAAGAGGCGAGATTCGGGATTTGAGATTCAAAATCGCGACACGCCAGAATGCGAAAGTGCGAGCTTTAAGGAATGCTAAGCGTGACTTGGGAAGGGTGTTGACGGCGCTTAATTTAAGCCAGAAAAATTCCGCCTCGAAACAATAAAATTTATGACAGACCAGACAGCTACAAATCAGACAAAGGGTAATGCCGCGCGCAGACATTTGCGCGGGGTTGTAGTTTCGACGGGAATGGCTAAAACCGCCGTTATTCAAATTGACCGCCGCATTCAGCACCCAAAGTACGGAAAGTATTTCACCCTTTCCAACAAGTTTAAAGTCCATGATGAACACGGCAAGGCGCATGTCGGCGATGTGATTGAAGTAGAGGAGACGCGGCCGTTGTCGAAAGACAAGCGTTGGCGTTACATCAAGACGATAAAAGCAGCATAACTTTAAGACTATGGTTCAACACAGATCAATGTTAACAGTCGCAGATAACAG
>JAHJFW010000071.1 GCA_018824765.1 Patescibacteria group bacterium | reverse complement strand
TTATGGCAAGGGCTTGATCGCGCTTTCCGGTTGTTTGCGCGGAGAAATTCCGACGGCGTTGAAAATGCATGATGAAGACAAAGCCGCGCGGCTGGTCAGCGAATTCCAAGAAATTTTCGGGCCGGATAATTTTTTTCTCGAGCTGGTCCATCATCCGGAATCGCCCACGCAGATCGAAGTAAATGATCTTCTTATTAAATTGTCGAAAAAAACCGGCGCGCCGCTGGTTGCAACCAAAGATGTCCACTACATCAATGCGTCAGACGCTGACGCACAAGACGCTTTGCAGTGCATCCACGACGGCAAATTGCTGTCCGACGTCAACCGTTATTCAATGTCAGGCACAGACCATTCCTTGACCCCGCCCGAAGTTATGGTTGAAGCGTTCCGTGATACGCCTGAAGCGATTTCTAACACGCGACTCATTGCTGAACGCTGTACCGCCAAGCTTGAACTGGGCAGGAATCTTTTGCCGACCGTTGAAGTGCCGGACGGAAAAACGGCAGACGGTTATTTGCGCGAACTTTGCCAACAGGGAATGAAAGAGCGCTACCCGGACGGCGCCTCGCCTGAAGCGGCGGAGCGTTTGGAATTTGAATTGAAGACCATCGAGCGCATGGGCTTTGCCGCGTATTTCTTGATTGTTCACGATTATGTGAAGTGGGCGAAAGAGAACGGCGTGGTCGTTGGTCCGGGCCGCGGATCAGCAGCCGGCTCCATTGCGTCGTACGCGCTGAAGATTACGAACCTTGATCCGTTGTCTTACGGCCTGCTTTTCGAGCGCTTCCTGAATCCCGACCGTATTTCCATGCCTGATATTGATATGGATTTTGACGATGTGAAGCGCAAAGATGTGATCGAATATGTGAGCACAAAATACGGGCGCGACCGCGTGGCGGGCATAATCACATTCGGAACCATGGCCGCGCGCGCCGCCGTGCGCGATGTCGGGCGCGTGCTCGGTTGGACGTTCCAAGAAGTGGATCGTGTCGCAAAAGCCGTGCCGCCGCCGGTGCAAGGCCGGCACATTCCGTTGGCCAAATCGAGCAAAGAGAATCCTGAACTAAAGGAGCTCTACAATAATGATCTGCGCGTCAGGCAGTTGATTGATTTGGCGATTAAACTCGAAGGGACTGCGCGCCATGCGTCCCAGCACGCCTGCGGCATCGTGATTGCGCCGCAGCCGCTCGTGGAATTGGCGCCGCTTCAAAAAGCGCAAGGCGGAGACGTGGAGCAGGTGATCCAATACTCCTTGCACAGCGCAGAAGCGAGCGGTTTATTGAAGATGGATTTTCTCGGTTTGTCGAACCTCACGATCATCCGCGATTGTTTGGAGATCATGCAGGCGGTCCATGGCGTTGAGGTTGATATTGATGAGCTTCCGTTGGATGACGAAAAAACGTTCGAGTTGTTCGGCCGCGGTGAGACAACTGGCGTGTTCCAGCTGGAATCCGACGGCATGAAAAAACATATTAAAGAATTAAGGCCGTCGCAGATTGAAGACATCATCGCCATGGTCGCGCTATACCGGCCGGGGCCGATGCAATTCATAGAGTCGTTTATCGCGCGCAAACACGGCCGCGAAAAAATTTCCTACGCGCATCCCCTGCTGGAAAACGCGCTAAAAAATACCTACGGCATTCCCGTGTATCAGGAACAGGTCATGCAAGTATCGAAGGATATGGCCGGATTTACGGGCGGAGAAGCCGACACTTTGCGCAAAGCCATGGGTAAAAAAATCGCCAAGCTCATGGCGGAGATGCGCGTGAAATTCATAGAAGGGTCGGTGAGGAACGGCGTGGAGTGGAATATTGCAGAGGAGATTTTCAACCAGTTTGAGGAGTTCGCCGCATACGGGTTCAATAAATCGCACGCCGCTTGCTACGCCATGATCGCATATCAGACCGCGTATCTGAAAGCGCATTGGCCGGAATGTTTTATGGCCGCTCTCTTGAATTCCGATTCGCAGAATTTGGATCGTATTACAATTGAAGTTGAAGAGTGTCGTCGCATCGGCTTGGAAGTTTTGCCGCCGGACATCAACGAATCTTTTGCCGGTTTTTCCGTAGTTAAGGGTACGAACAAGATTCGTTTCGGCTTGCAGGCGATTAAAGGGTTGGGGCAAGACGTCGTGGAAGCGATGGTGCGCGAGCGCAAAAAGAATGGTGCATATAAAGATTTGGCGGATTTTATCTCGCGCGTTCCCGGAAAATCCATAAACCGCAAGTCGCTGGAATGTCTGATTCGATCCGGTGCGCTGGACCGTTTCGGAGACCGCAATGAACTTTTTTTCAATATTGAGGCAATTTTGGATTACCACCGCACGATCCAGCTGGAAGCCTCGACAGGCCAGGTAAACCTGTTTGCCTCGTCGCCTTCAGAAGGAGGAAAAGCTCCGTTTAAGTTGAAACCTACGCCGCCGGCGGCACGCCGCGACCTGTTGGCTTGGGAGAAAGAGTTGTTGGGGTTGTATGTTTCCGAGCACCCCTTCAAGGAATATGGGGAGCGCCTCGCCGGTTTATTAACGCCGATTGCTAAAGCCGCAGAGAAAAAACAGGCGAAGAAATTGCGTATCGGCGGCGTGGTCACAATGGCAAAAAAGATCCTTACCAAAAAGAATGAACCCATGGCATTTGCAAAACTCGACGACGGCGACGGCGAGATCGAGGTCGTGATTTTTCCGCGCGTGTTGCGGGATAAGCCCGAGATTTGGGAAGCGGATAAAATTTTGCTTGTCAGCGGCCGCATTTCGGATAAAGACGGCAAGCTAAGTTTTATAGCTGAAACAGCATTTGAAGTTACATCCGATAGCATTGATGAAGTGGCCAGTTTTGGCAGCGCCCCGGCTTTTGAAGAGGATGGGCAAAAAATCGTGGAAGCGCCGCTTGCGTCGGCGTCTGCCGGAAGCGCCGTTACTTTAACAATCAGGGCCAAATTGCCGGATAGTTTGCTCTTGCAGTTGCGGCGCGTGCTGGATGCGCATCCCGGACGCTACCCCGTATTTTTTGAAATTGAAGATGAAAACGGCACGCGGCGCGTAAAGTCGACTTCAAAGGTTGAGTTTAGCGAAACCATGGTCAGGGAGCTTGAGAGCTTTTTAGGCAAAGATACGGTGAAGCTTGGTGGGTGAGGTTGGGCGCAATTGGTCTACGAAAATACGAATCAGCTTCACGAAATGTACGAATATACGAATGTGGATAAAATGCCAAGCGCAAAGCACCGAGTGCAATAGGTAACTTTATCGTTCCGATCGTTACAATAAAGTTACCTTCTTTCTTCGATCGAAATCCTAAATCAACCTATATTCAAGATTCCAGATTCTAGATTCTTTCCGCCCTAGGCTGTCCCACGGAAGTTGTAATGTCCCTTTTGCGGGAAGTTAGAATGTCACACTTTGGCTGACTGTCAGGAACTCTGGATTCCTGTACAACGGCCATATATGACTGACCAATTTCTCGCTATGTCCAAAAAGGATATCAAC
>JAHJFW010000070.1 GCA_018824765.1 Patescibacteria group bacterium | reverse complement strand
TCAGACAGCTTGCCGGTGCGCATCTTCCAGAGATCCACGCTGGCTTCGGAACAGATCATCCTGTCCACCAGCTGGTCCTTGCTCATTTCCAAAGAAAAAATGCCGACCGGAACTTTCTGCTTGGCGGCGACGTGGCGCGCAATGTCCAAAGCCAGGGAGGTTTTGCCGCAGGAGGGGCGCGCCGCCAAAACAATCAGGTCGCTCTTTTGAAGGCCGCCGAGCATATTGTCCAGATCAGAGTAGCTGGTTGCCAAACCTCGCAATTTTCCGCGTTCGCGGTGCACCTCGTCGATTCTTTCAAAGGCAGTATCCAAAATGTCATGGATCGGCGTAAAGCCCGCTTTCAGGAATTTTTTGGAAACATTGAAAAGTTTTTGTTCGGCGTGGTCCAGTACGGTTTCAACATCTTCGGCCTGTTCATAACCCAAAGCCGTGATATCCGATGCCGCTTTCAACAGCCTTCTTAGCGTGGCTTTTTTTTGCACGATGTCTGCATAATGCACGATGTTGCTGGCTGTCGGCACGGCATTGGAAAGCTCGATCAAATATGCGCGGCCGCCGACTTTTTCCAGCTCCTCTTTTTCTTGCAGGCGGTTGACCAGAGATAAGAGATCGATCGGCTCGTGCCTGCGGTAAAGCTCTGAAATCGCAGAATAGATCAAGCGGTGTTTGTCAGCATAAAAATCCTCGGCATATACGCGGTCGCTGATTTTGACCATTGCGTCTTTATCCAGAAGCAGTGACCCCAAAAGGGATTGCTCGGCTTCAAGATTTTGCGGAGTTATTTTTTCAGTCGAGGGCATATTTATATAGGAATAGCATTACCCTATCGCGGGGACATCCAAGCTGCAATAGTGCTATACTTATCACATGATGAAAATGAAGAAAACTGTGGTTCGCGCCATATTGACCATGGTGGGGACTATTATTGGTGCAGGAATTTTTGGTGTGCCTTTGGTCATGGAGAAAATGGGAGTGCTAGTCGGTTCATTTGTTTTTTGGCTGATAGCGTTTGTGATACTGGCCTCGCATCTACTGTTTTTAGAGGTTATTGACCGCTTGCGCGAGCGAATGCGCTTGCCAGGCTATGTTGGTAAAGTTTTGGGGTCTTGGGCCAAGCGTTTGGCTGTTTTTACCCATACCTTCCAATTGGCCGGCGCGAATTTCGCTTATCTCATACTTGGCGGGGAATTTATCCGTTTTATAGCTGAACATTTCGGTTTGAATTTGAATGTTTTATGGTGGCAGATTTTATTCTGGGCGGCAGGCTCAATGGCGGTCATGCTGGCTTTGCGTTTGATGGCAAAAGTGGAGTCAGCGCTCACTTGGGGGCTGATTTTGCTGATGGTGTTTATGATCATCGTTGCCGCACCTCAAGCTGATGCGATTCGTATTTTCAGTTTGAGAGAAGGCGTGCATCTGGCTTCCATTGGCGTCTTCGTTTTTGCATTATTCGGTTTGACAGCAATCGCCGAGGTTTATGAGATCACTGGGCGCAGAATGGAAAATGCCAAGCGAGGCATATTTTGGGGAACCTTGATCGCCGCGCTTTTGACTTGGTTGTTCGGTTTATTCGTTTACGCGGCTATTGCGACAAAAGACGGGGAAAGCGTGTTATCCTTGGTCAAGATTTTCCCGTCCTTTTTGTGGTGGCTTTTGCCGTTGGCCGGATTACTCGCGGTTGTCACCTCGTTTATTACTAGCGCTTTTGATTTGCAGGCAATGTTTCATCTTGATTTGAAGCGTAGTCCGCAAATGGCAAAAGGCGCGGCCTTAGCCATTCCTGTTATTCTGTTGTTTATCGCAAAGAGAAATTTTTTGGAGACCATTGATACTGTGGGCGCATTTTTTTCCGCCGGCAACGGCTTGCTGGTGGTTTTGGCGGCCTATGCGATCATGCGGCTCGACAAGCCTCTTTTGCCGTGGGGAAAACGCACTTTACTGCCGATCGTTTGCGCGATATTCTTTTTAGCGATAATTATTCAACGCGCAATAGCGTTGCTGTAACTTTATGTGGTTTAGATATTTGATAATTTCCTTTCTTAGGTTTCTCGCAGGTTTTGTAGGCATAGTGGTGTTGTACCGCTATCTCATACCGGTAGGCGCCTCTGTCGTTTTAGTGACCGGGTCGGCTTGGCTTTTGGCTTTTATTCTGGCGTTTGTTTTTGCAGTATGGTGCTTAGGCGGCAAAGTACCGGAAAAGCGCTCAATGTTTTTACTCTTTGGCATTTGGCTGGCTGTTAATGTCAGCGGATATGCGTTATATGGCATGCTTTTTTCAACCAAAGGCGCGGCCGCGATTGTAGCGCCTGAAATGTTGGTGCAGTGGGCGTTGGAGATTGCTGCAATTTATCTTGCGGTTTATCGCCTAAAAAGGCGTAGTGTTGCCGCGATTTTGGGGGAAGGATAGAGGAAGGGAAAAATTTCCAATTTCTAATTTACAATTTCCAATTACGGATGTGGGTGGATTGGGAGCAGAAAAAATATCCTTCACCTATAACCTAACAATGTCCCTGTTAAAATTTTGGAATTTCGCGTAAGCTAGCCAATATGAAGGTAACGGCCGTTATTCCTGCGTATCAGGAGGGGGCGCGTATTAGCAAGACCGTACTTGCTGTTTTGCCTTATGTTGATGAAATTATAGTCATTGATGATGGGTCGGAAGATGAAACCCGTCTTAATGCGTGGCGAGAGGGCGCTGTTGTGTTGCGGCATGGAATTAACCGCGGACAAGGCGCTGCGCTTAGGACCGGCAATGAAGCGGCTTTAAAGAGGGGCGCGGAAATAATTGTGCACATTGACGCTGATGGGCAGCATGATCCTATTTCAATTCCGCAACTGCTCATTCCAATCCAGCAAGATACGGCAGATGTTGTATTAGGTTCGCGTTTTTTAGGCGGCGAAGCCGTTGGCATTCCGTGGTCTAGAAAAGCTCTTTTAAATGCCGCTAGAACCTTCAATGCTTTTGCAGTCGGCGTGCCTCGAAGCGTAACCGATCCCCAGTCAGGTTTTCGCGCGATGACAGCCAAAGCAGTGAGAATGATTGATTTTAAGCAGGATAAAATGGCGCATTGCTCGGAGATATTACGGCTGGTAACGCGTTCCAGCTTGCGTTGGCAGGAAGTTCCGGTGTGCGTTCATTATTCAGAGGAGTCACTTAAAAAAGGGCAAAAGCCTTGGGATGCGGCACGAATCGCCTGGCAGTTGTTCTTAGGTGCGTTTGTGGGATGATCAAGGATAGAATATGGAATTTAGGTTATGGAAGACCCAGGACGTAGGACTTAGGACCTAGGACTTTGCACTGAGAACTGAGCACTTTAATCCACCACGACTTTATAGACTCGCAATATGTTGATACAAATAATCCTCATCGCTGCCATGGCAGTTGCACTGTATGTTACTTGGCGGCGAGTTATGCAAAATGTGATACGGCCGGCCGAAGCCTTGGGATGGTCAGTCGTTTGGGTCGGCGCCGCTTTGGTGGTTTTGGCGCCGAATATTACCACGCGTCTAGCAGGAGTGTTCGGAGTCGGCCGCGGAGTCGATTTGATTTTATACGCTTCAGTGCCAGTTCTATTTATGCTGGTATTTAAACTTTTTATCCAGCATGAAAAGATGGAACGCAAGCTGACGGATTTTGTCAGGCGCGAAGCCTTGAAGGGGATGGAAAAGCACGATGAACGATCCTAAACCAACGCCATTCGTAGACGTGATTGTAGTGCTGTGGAACAGCGTGCCTTTTTTGGGCGACCTGTTTAGGGGTCTGGTCCGCCTCGATTATCCAAAGAATACAATGTGTGTTCATATCGTTGATAACTCGCCCGGAGACGGGTCTCTGGCAGAGGTAAAACGTTTAATGGCTTTGTGGGGAAATCAGTTGCCATCAGTTGAAATTCACGAACCCGGAATGAATTTGGGATTCAGTGGCGGGCATAATTTAGCCATTAAAAAATCAATCGAAAGAGGGCATGAATATGTTTACCTTTTAAACTACGACGCAGAGTTTGAACCACGAGCTTTGCGCGAGGCTGTGGATGCGGCGGAAAGCGATGCATTAATAGGTTCTGTCCAATCGTTGCTGGTGATGCAGCAAAATCCCGAAGAAATAAATTCCGATGGCAATGCTATTCATTTTTTGGGTTTTGGATATTGCGGCGGTTACCACAATAAGAGGACTGAAGTTTCGCTTGATATAAAAAACATCGCCTACGCGTCTGGTGCGGGAGTTCTTTTTAAAAACGAAGTTTTGCAAAAGACCGGACTTTTGGATGAAACGCTGTTCGCTTACCATGAAGACCTTGATTTGGGCTGGCGTATAATTCTAGTAGGTTATAAAAATGTTTTAGCGCATAAAAGCGTTGTCAGGCACCATTACGAATTTTCGCGTTCTATAAAAAAATGGTTTTGGATGGAGCGCAACCGGACAGCCGTGGTTTTGAAGAATTATCGTTTTCCGACATTGATTCTGCTCGCCCCCATGCTTTTAGTGACGGATTTTGCGATACTGGCTTTTGCAGTCAAAGGCGGATGGTGGAGGGAAAAAATACGCGCAATGGTGTGGTTTTTTAAGCCCCAGACATGGGTTTATATTTTACGCGGACGGCGCGATATCAATCGAATGAGGTTGGTTTCCGATGGCGCAGTTTTAAAAATGTTTACGCCATTCATCAAGTACCAGGAATTCGAAAATGACATTGTGAACTCAATCGTTAATCCGTTTTTGAAATTCGGTTACGAAATCGTCCGCTTGTTTACCGGTATGACGGGTTTGTGATTTTGACGGCCAATAGATTATGAAAATAATCCATTTATCATGCGTCGCGCCTCCGGAAATCGGAGGCATCGGACGGGTTGCCTACAAGGAGGTAGAAAATTTGTCGCAACTTGGTTTTGAAGCCGCTTTAATTTCACTCACAACGCATGCGGGCTTTCGTATCGGCAACGCCGGAACGATTAACGAGCTGGAACATTTTGTAAAGGATGCAGACATTGTCCATCTGCATTATCCTTTTTTTGGGACAGCCGGCCGCGTGGCAGGTTTGCGGCGTTCGGAGCTCATAAAAAAGTTAGTGATTACTTTGCACATGGATGCAACTGCAGCCGGTTTAAGAGGAGTTTTATTTAACGCATATCGAAATCATTTTCAAAAAGATATTCTAGACAGCGCAGATGTTTTGTTGGCCGCAAGTTTGGATTACGCCCGCCATGCAAGCTATGCTTCGTATTGCGAAAAGATCATGGAAGTACCGTTCGGTGTTAATGAACATAAGTTTAGTCCATTGTCGGATGCGCATGGGAAAACAGCGTTTGCCGAGAGGTTGAAAAAGAAGTTGGGATTTGATCCGCGTCAAAAACTGATTTTGTTTGTCGGCGGCATGGATAAGGCTCATGCCTTTAAAGGGGTGCTGGTTTTATTGCAAGCGCTCGCAATGGTTGAGGGTGCCGATTTATTGCTAGTTGGAGAAGGAAATTTGCGGCGTCAGTATGAACGCTATGCGAAAAGCTTGGGTCTTGGCGGCCGTTGCAGTTTTGCGGGCAAGCTAAATGAGGAGGAATTGGTGCAGGCTTACCGGGCTTCGGATGTTTTGGCTGTGCCGTCTTTGACCGAGGCCGAGGCTTTTGGCTTGGTTGCCCTGGAAGCGCAGGCTTGCGGATTGCCGGTAGTCGCCTCACGCCTCCCTGGCGTGCGCGGCGTTGTATTGGACGGGAGCACTGGTTTATTGGTAAAACCGGCTGATTATAAAGGTTTGGCTGACGCATTAAATCTCGTATTGGTTGATGAAGGTTTGCATGCGCGGCTGAAAGCGGCGGCTCGGGAGCACATCCTTAGCCAATTCACTTGGCAGGCGCATATGGATAAATTAGTGGCAATATATGAGAAAATTACAGGCCTATGAAAATCGCGGTTTTAACCAATGACTATCCGCCGGAATTAAAGGGCGGGGCAGGTATTATCGCCGAGATGCAAACGCGCGAATTGGAAAAACGCGGACACGCTGTAAGGATTTTTTACAATTCTTTGGATTTTTCAAAAATTGGGGCGTTTAGGCGCCTATTTGTCCATCTGAAAGATTTGTACGCAAGACCAAAACTGGTAAAAGCCGTTTTGGATTGGAGGCCGGAAGTGTTATTGACGCACAATTTGACCGGCTGCGGGTTTTCAACGCCGCGTGCAATCCAAAGGCAGGGCATACCATGGGCGCACTTTTTACACGACGTCCAATTAATAGAGCCGTCCGGCAAGATTTTTGACCAAGAGAGATTTCCGACGTTTAAACGCCCTTGGAGAAGCGCGTGGTCAGGTTTGAGAAAAGCGGTTTTCGGCTCGCCGCAAATGGTGATTTCACCCACATTGTGGATGCTGGCTTTTCATAAACGCTTCGGATTTTTCAAACATACCAAGACAACGGTCATTGCCAATCCATTGGGAGGGGATTTTTTCAGGGCCGCGCAAGGCCAAACCTCGGATGGCGGCGTTTACAAGCCGCCCGCCACTCAAAGAACAGAGATATTGTTCATTGGACGCTTGGATTATGACAAGGGGATTTTGACATTGCTTGAAGCTTGGCAGATGCTCGGGGATGAGCGACCTGTGCTGAATCTGATCGGCCAAGGGGAGTATTACAAATACTTAAAAGGATTGGGAGACGAACGGCTCGTGATTTTTGGCCGCCAGTCGCGCGCGATGATCGCGGAAAAATTAAAACAACGCCCGATAGTTGTCATGCCGTCGTTGGTTTTGGAAAACCAGCCGACAGTAATTCTCGAGGCAATGGCTTTCGGCTGTTCAATAATCGCTTCGGATGTCGGCGGTATTGCCGAAACGTTGGACGGTTGTTGCAGGCTGGTTCCGTCCGGCAATAGCGCTGCTTTGGCGCATGCGATTTTGACTGAACTGCGCGAACCGGCGGATGAAGATCAGCGATCTGTATTGCAACGCAAAATATTAAAATTTCACAATCCTGCGGCGGCAGGGGCATCGTTGGAATCAGTTCTCAAATCGAATTTATAGACCCAAACTTTTCCATCGCTAATATCCCAATCTTGATCGGCAATTTCGCGTATCTGCTCGGCAACGGTTTGAGCGCGCCACCAATAATCATTTAGCACTACATAAACCAGATCGCTCCGGCCGAGCTCGGCAGCGTCTTTTAAGATATCCATGGACGGTTCGTTATAGGTAATTTGTAAATACAGTTCATACAATACGCCGCCGGTAGGGATCGGATAAAAGAAGACCGGCGTTTCGCCGACAGCCAGCGCTGTATAGCGTTTAAAGCCTAATAATGACACAGCTGCCGCTGAAACGCTCTGGTTGGCCAAGACGGTATAAGCGCGGTTTCCTGCATCGCGATCAATCAATTGGACAGCCTCCAAGTCGTAGCGGCTAGTGCTCCAGCCACGGCTCACTGCGATAGCATCGTGGCGCGGCAAAGCATTGTAGCTTGCGGCTGCGGCTATGAAAGAGTAGAAGGCGATGGCCGCTATAAAAATAATCAATGGCACTTTGCGCGCTTTTTTCCAAAATTCATTAAGCCCTAATCCGGCTGGCGGCACAAGGCAGAGCAAAGCCAAGATGTTTAAGCGGTCCCCGTAATTGCTGCGTTCATAGTCAATTAAAAAAGTGAAATCACCAGTGGCTTTAAGTGCAACTGCAGCAATATAAAAGATTAAAGCAGAAAATATAAACACAAGGCAGGCTCCGCGCTCTTTTTTGTCATTCGAGGATTTGTAGGCTAATAAAGCCGCGAAAAAAAGTATGAGAGGAATGAGACGATTTGTGAGGCTGGCCCATGCAGGCCATACAGTAAAATGGTTTCCAATGAAAGGCACGAACTCCAATAAACGTGAGAGCCACGGCTCGGCATGAAATAGTTGGTTGAAGTTCCAAGCGATGCTGGTACCGCTTTTTAAGCTCAAGAAATAAAAGAGCAAAGGCACTGCTATGCCTGCGGTGATGACGCTGAAAGCGGATACGGCGATAGCGGTTTTTTTAGGCAGATAGATTACCGACAACGTGGCCAGAACGACAAACAAAAGCGGAATGCCGGCCAAGGGGTGAACCGCGATTGCCCATGCCGAAACGATTAATGGCGCAACAAAGTGAACATTGGCTTTGGCTGTGCCAAGACACAGGATAAGTGCGGTCAGGCCAAGTATATAGGCCAAGCCTTGCGGCGTGGTTGAGACAAATGCGGCAAGCGGCAATAAAGCTAAAATGCTCAAACCGGCCTTTTTATCTTTCAGAATCGTCAGTAGACATAAGGTTGGCAATATGGCAGCAGCTACGGGCAAAAGCCATCTGTCAATCTGTGCAATCGGCAGGTCTGCAAATCTGGCGAGCCAAGTGGTAAAAACATATTCTCCTATGTAATAAAATGGTTTTGGTTCCAGAAAACCGCTGCCAAGCAGTATTTTTTCACTGGCAATATGCAAAAAGCCGTCAAATCCGAAGCCCAAACGATAGATAAGCGGGGCAATGAAAGTCGTGGCAGAAGTCGCTAAAAACCCGTGAATCGCGCCCAAAAATGCCGATCGCGCCCACAAAGACGATAGCAATAAAGTCATCCATAAGATGGCAATAGCCGTTATCGTTGCTTTTGGAAGTAGCGGCCATGGCGTGCGGATTGATTCCAAGGTTGAGGCTTGGGCTGCGTTTTTGATAATAAAAGCAAAGGCCAAGACAGCGGCGAGAAACAGCGTGGTGCTGAATAGCTTATGGCGGAACACACGGAAAAATGTTTGTTGCGGCCTTGAGTTGTGAGCAACGGGTCGCGCTTTGGCGGATATTCGTGGTTTAAAGAAAAAAGCCAGCAGTCCCGATAAAAAGATGGCGGAGATTAAAGATATTGCGTCGCTGTCTTGTCCCAGCCGGAAGCCGAAGTAGTACAGGCCTGTTTGCACGAGGCTTTGCAAGGAAACGAACAACAACAATCCCAACCAGATGGACTTTATGCTTTTGATTTTCGGTAAAATCGTATTTCCGAGCAGATAACCGTAATAAAGAAAAGCAAAAGCGGTGATAAACCGCCAAAGTTCATTGCTTTCCACGGGTATGAGTCGGGTAATGGCAATTGCTCCGATAGTCGCCAACCCCCAAAGCAATTCAGCGCAGCGTCTGGACATAGTTTTTATTATGTTAACATAAGCAAGTATGGATGGAAGTGGCAGGGTATTGTATTATGTTGATAATTGAATGCAAAAATTGCTTGAGCTTATAGATGAGCTTCAGTACGAATTATGTTGATTACCAATGAAACCGCAAAAGTATATCCGCACGATAGGTTGCTGTCAGCCGTGCTAATACGTTTTCTGCCCAAACAACTGCATCCCAACCACATCACGCTTTTACGTTTTTTATTGATTCCGTTCGTGTTGTGGTATGTCTGGAAAGGCGATTGGTCAGTGGCTGTTCCGCTGTTTGTATTCGCGGCATTCACTGATGCACTTGACGGTTCAATTGCGCGCATCCGCAAAGAGATAACGGTTTGGGGCACATTCGCGGATCCGGCGGCGGATAAACTGCTGATCGGTTCGGTTGTTGTTTTGTTTGTTGCGAAGGAGGTAAATTCGATTTTTGCCGCCATTATCGTTTTGGTTGAGGCGCTTATTCTTCTGACGGGCTTGATCCGGCGCAAGAAGAAATGGGTTATAAGCGCAAATTGGGCGGGCAAATTAAAGATGCTTTTTCAGGTAATCGGCGTCACCATGCTTTTAGTAGCAAAGTGGTCCGGTTTAAGCCTTCTCGTCCCATTTTCTATCGGGACTCTTACAATTGCCATTGTGTTTGCCGTGGTGTCATTGTTGACGTATAGCCTTTGACATCCAGTGCAATTTTTGGTAGGACGTGTGCACAGGAAGAGGAGGAGGCATGCTATTTGAATCATCAAGAAACAGGCAAACAGCATTGAGGCCCGGTGACCTAGTCGTCATAGAGGGGAATGACGACGGTGCGATATTTTTTTTCTTCGGAACGAGCGCAGGTTGCGTTGCGTAATGCATCATGAAGTCTCCGAAGATCTGTTTTTTGCAGGTCGGCTGAGTTGGCTCCTCGCCATGAGTCTCGCGGGTATTATCGCGGCGATCTGCGGTTTAAAGATCGGGAATATTCAAGTTTTGCAGTCAGATTACACTGGCGTGCAAAAGTTCGCCTTTCCGTTCAAAAAACCAAAGGCGCCCAAGTGCCGGCTCATTCAACGATAACCCGTCGGCCGGGTTAGATATTCAAAGCCAAGGTTCTCACCTCGGTTTTTTTTCTTTGCTTTCCCTTTTGTTTCACGGTAGACTAATTCCATGTTGTATTCATTGAAAAAGTTGCTTCCGTCCTCGTGGCTGTATGTTTATCACCGTGCTTTGTCATGGCTGGCAGCTGCGATTTATGGCAATCCCTCGAACAAGTTGGTTGTCGTAGGCATTACCGGAACCAACGGCAAAACAACCACGGCTTATTTGACTGCTAAGGCGCTTGAAGCGTCCGGATTTCCGACCGGTTGCACGACTACCGCGATTTTTAAAATCGGGGAGCGCGAATGGTTGAATAAAACCAAGATGACTATGCTCGGCCGTTTCGGTCTGCAAAAAATGTTGAATGAAATGGTAAAAGCCGGCTGTCGTTATGCTGTTATTGAAACTTCATCGCAAGGCATTTTGCAGCACCGCCACGCGCACGTGAATTATGACATCGCCATTTTTACGAATTTGACGCCGGAGCATATTGAAGCGCATGGCGGATTTGAAAATTACAAACGAGCGAAGATCGAGCTGTTCCGACATGCCGCCGCCTGCCCGCGAAAAGTTTTTAATGGTTTGACAATCCCTAAAGTTGCGGTTCTGAATGCCGGCGACGAACATGCGAAAGATTTTGCTGTAAAAGGTTTTGATCGCACGTTGTGGTATTCAAGCGATACGATAAAAGAAGCGGATTTAACAGCGCGGAATATCCAGCATAATCCGTTAACTACCGCGTTTATGCTTGGCGAAGTACGCGTTGTATTAAATCTTCCCGGTATAATTAATGTTGAAAATGCATTGGCTGCTCTCGGGACTTGCTCGGCTTTGAATGTCGATCTTGGACAAGCGGCGCGCAAATTGGAGGATATGCAAAATATGCCCGGAAGGTTTGAGCTTGTTGATGAGGGCCAGCCTTGGACTGTGATGGTTGATTACGCGCCTGAACCGGTTTCATTATCGCGTTTGTATGAAATCATAAAAAAGTTGCCGAAAAAGCGACTGATACATGTTTTGGGTTCTTGCGGAGGCGGCCGCGATATCGGGCGCCGTCCTATTTTGGGAAAAATGGCGGGTGAAAATGCGGATGTTGTAATTGTTACGAATGAAGACCCCTATGACGATGATCCACGCGTGATTATGGAACAGGTGGCTGAAGGCGCGCGTAAAGCCGGAAAAAAAGACGGCGTTGATCTTTTTATAGTTGAGAACAGGTATGTGGCGATTTACGAGGCCATGCGTTTGTGCGAGCCTGGTGATTTCGTATTATTGACCGGCAAAGGCAGCGAACAGGCGATTTGCGTCGCGGGCGGTCAGAAGATTCCTTGGGACGAGCGTGAGGTAGCACGCAAAGCGATCAGGGCGAAGATGGGGAAGGGAGGGGGAAAAGAATCTAGAATCTAGGTATGGGAAAAATGACGAAGGGGGATCGCATTTCGTAGTTCGTAGATCGTAGTTCGGGAAAAACTTACAACCTACTACCTACAACCTACTACCCATTTCCTCCTTGCCGCTAAGCGGATTTTTCGATATCCTATTTATAGATAAAAACTCAAAACAAATGTTTCACATTGAAGACGTCCTTCAGCTTAAAGATTCGGAAAGTGCCAAGCTATTGGTCCGCCGGCACCCGATCACTCTTGCACCCGGCCTGTTTGTGGCCATGGTATTTATCGTGGTGCCGTTTTTTTTCTTGTTTCCTCTTTTTGCATGGGGCGTTTTCGGCATAGGGTTGTTCGGCTTTTCAATTCTGCTGGGACTTATTTTTGTATTCCGCGCTTTTTCCTTATGGGATTCGAATGTTTTGATTATTTCCAGCCTGCGATTGATAGGAGTGAAGCAAAAAGGTTTTTTTTCGCGTTTTGTGACTGAGGTCATGATTGCTGAAATTCAGGACGTAACTTGGAAACGGCAGGGGATACAGGATGCGATTTTGAAGACCGGAACGTTGTCCGTTAGCACAGGCGGCGAAGGCAAAAATTTGGAAATCAACAGGATTTCATATCCGCAAAGGGTCAGCGAATTGATAGGGGATTTACGTTTCGCCAATGCTGGGAAAAAAGACCATTTACCGCCGGAGTTGCGCGGGCGTTTGGATGTGCTCTTGTCCAAACTGGAGAAAATTTCACCCGAAGCCTTGGAAAAAGTTGAAAGACTGGTAAATGAAGAAGCGCATGATGAGGTTGTTGGCTTGAGTTTGCAAAAAAAGGAGATCGCCTAGCGGATTTTATTTTTCTGACCCGACTTTCTCGCCGGTTTTTTTTATGCTAACCTTACTCTTATGTTGAAGACCGGTGCTGACAAAAAGCCGTCGCTTAAAACGTTAGTGAAATGGCCGGTTTTTTTGCTGGCGAACGCGGCCTTACTGTTGGTGATCGGTGTTTCAACCGTGCGCGAAACTTATCGGGGTTGGACAGTTGACCGTGAAATCCACGCACTTGAAGCGCAGGCAAAGGCGCTTGAAGGCAAGAAATTGCAGCTTGAATCTTTGACTGCGGAATTGTTATCACCGGACCGCGTTGAGTTGGAAGCGCGCGCGCGGCTGGGTTTAAAAAAACCTGAGGAACGCGTTATAATCCTGCAAGGCTTTTCAACAACTGCCAGCTGGACAGGTGATGTTTTCGGGCAAAGCGCAGGCGAGGTTGTACAGGAGCCTGACTCACGTTCAAATCCCAAGCGATGGCTTGATTATTTTTTTGGAAAATCTTAACTCATATTCGCATAAATTATGTCAGACGAGAAGAAGAAGAGAGTTCCTTTACTGGTCCTGATAATTGCGGGGGTTTTGTGTTTATTGGTTTTAGCGTCTGCCGGAGCCGCTTTTACGTGGGAGGTTTATGTAAAACATTCGGAGGGCGTTTTTATCCGCAAAACCGCTGAAATTTTACCAATAACCGCTGCCAAAGTCGGCAGCAAGAAAGTTTTATTCCGCGATTTTTTGAAATCCAAAGACACCTTGCGCACCTTTTTGAATTCTCCGGCGGCTAAAGAGCAGAATATCGGCGTTCCTTGGGATGCAACGCTTGAAAAGAATGTTTTGGAAAAATTAGTCAGTCAAGCAGCACTTGAAGAATTGGCAGAGCAGAAAGATGTTACAGTCAGCGATGAGGAGTTGCGGGCTTTTTTTGCAGACGTAATAAGCGCCGTTTCCAGCACAACGCCGGATGTCGGCGTCTATTTATTGGAGAATTACGGTTGGAATGAAGAGGATTTCCGGCAAAATGTCTTGAAGCCGTCTCTTCTGGAACAGCGTCTGGCAACAAAGATGGCTGAAGAAAATAACGGCGACGAAAGTGCCTTGGCAACATATATGGAAAAGCGCTTGCAGGAAAAAGACGTGGTCAGGTATTTGAAATTTTGATTTAGGGCGTAGTTTAGCGGGGGTTCGCTGACTTGATTGTTTTGTGCAAAATGTTAATATCGCGTCGTCCGATAGATGCGGGATTAGTACAATGGCAGTATGCTTGCTTCCCAAGCAAGAGACGCGAGTTCGATTCTCGTATCCCGCTCCAAAATAAAACAGTAAAACGAGAATCGAACTGGGGTTGGAAAGGGGTGCGCCCCTTTCATTCGGGGGTGACCGAACGGAGTGAGGGCGAGAGGGGCGGAAGCCCCTATCGGGAGCGAAGCGACGTGAGCATTCTCGTATCCCGCTCCAAGATAAAACAGTAAAACGAGAATCGAACGTATCACTTAACGTGTATCGTCTGACGTTTAACGATACACGATGCCCGCCAGCTTAGCTCAGTTGGTAGAGCAATGCTTTCGTAAAGCAGAGGTCCCGGGTTCGAATCCCGGAGCTGGCTCCATGAAAAACACCGTGTTGGATTTTTCCAACGCGGTTTTTTTGTCAAAAAGGTACCAGGTACGTACCAGGTACCTTATCCACATGTACCAGGCACGTACCAGGTACCTTATCTGTCATCCCAGCGAAGGCTGGGATCCAGAAGATTATGGGAATTATTTTTTTATTTCCGGATTCCTGCCTTCGCAGGAATGACATGGCAGAGTACTGATGTGTATGAGACGGAAAAAATCACCTTGTTTGATATAGAGCTCCGTCAACAGTCTATCGTCCACCGTCCATCATCCGGCCTCCCAGCTCCCTACTCATCCGCGCGCTTATTTGTTAGAATGTCCGGACATGAAAAAAAGGGATTTTTTATTTTTAGCTTTGGCGGGTTTTGCAATATTGGTTGCGCGGCCGGTTTCAGCCAGAGAGAATGCGCATCTGTATCTTGATTCCGGTTTTATGGGGCGTCCGGTAACTTTCAACCAGTTCGGCGGCACAGTGCGCCTTGGTTTGGAAAAGGATTCCTTGCTGGGGCCGAATGAATTGGATATTACGCTTGATAATTACGCCACCGGAACTTTTGAAGATTACGAGCTTCAGCCCGAGGTGGTAAGCTTAAAGTGGCAAGAGACGATAAACCTTTCTTTTAACGGAATTACAGTCGGATTGCCGCAAGCATGCACGCCGTCAGCCTGGACGAATTGTAAATTGTTCGTGGAAAAAAACGGTGAATGGAAACCGCTTGATTCTGAAAGGGTTTACGGTGATGTAAAATTACGGATGGGAAAGGCGCAGGCCGGATATATGCAACAAGGCTTCGCTTCTTGGTATAAATACAAGGATTGCAAATGCGCGGCTTCGCCGGATTTCCCCAAAGGTTCCTTGGTGAATGTGGAGAGTTTAGCGAGTGGAAAATGCGTGACAGTGCGAATCAACGATTTCGGGCCTGAGCGTGACATATTTCCGGATCGCGTAATTGATTTGGACGCCTCGGCCTTTAAGGATTTGGCGCCTTTGGGAGCGGGTGTAATTAAAGTGAAAGTCAGCCCGGTCGTAATAAAAATGGATTAGGTTTCAGGCGCAGTATTGAATATTTTACTTAATTCGTCATTTGTCATTCGGATTTCGTCATTCCCCAGCTACTCATTCCCCAGCTACAAACTACCCATTGCTTATACCACGACCCATGATTACCCTCGAACGCGTTTCTAAAATTTATCCGCCGAATGTTAAAGGTTTGGACGACCTGTCTTTGAAAATTGAGGCCGGTGAATTCGTATCAATAGTCGGGCAAAGCGGCGCCGGCAAAACAACCTTGGCACGGCTACTTATCTCCGAAGAACGCCCGACAAGAGGAAAAATCATGATCGGCGGCTGGGACATATCGAGGATCAGGGCGCGCCAAATACCGGAATTGCGGCGGCAGATCGGCGTGGTTTTTCAGGATTTTAAACTTATTAAAAAGAAAACGATTTGGGAGAACGTGTCTTTTGCCTTGGAAGTCGCTGGCGAGCCTTCGCAAAGAATCCATGATGTGGTGCCGCAAGTTTTGAAGATCGTTGGATTGGAAGAAAAAGGTAGAAGGTTTCCTTACCAATTGTCAGGCGGCGAGCAGCAAAGGGTCGTGATTGCGCGCGCGCTGGTGCATCGGCCGAAGATTTTGTTGGCTGACGAGCCTACGGGAAATTTGGATACTTTAAACACGAAGGATATAATTGACCTGTTGTTGAAGATAAACGATTTCGGAACGACCGTGGTCTTGGTCACGCATAACCGCGAAGTGGTGAATGGCCTTAGGCGGAGGGTTGTAACTTTGGCCGACGGCAAATTGGCGGCCGACCATCAGCACGGGAAATATCTTTTATCAAATTAAAAAAATCCGAATGACGAAATCCGAATGACTAATTTAGGAAACCATTCTTCTTTAGTCATTTGTAATCAGTACTGCGTCATTAGTCATGCGTCATTAGTCATTCGCCTTTAGCAACTAATATGCCCATCGGAGTAAGCACTTGGCGCGTAATTTCATACGCTTGGAAAAATTTTTTCCGCAATACGTGGATGGCCTTGACGACGGTTTTTGTTTTGACGTTGTCGCTCTTGTCGGTCAATGTTTTGGTTGGCGTGAACGCCTTGCTTGAAAAAGCGCTGGTTACGCTGGAGAACAAGGTGGATATCTCCGTGTATTTCAAGGCTGAAACGCCGGACGCGGTTTTGCAACAGTCGCAATTTTTTATGGCCGGTTTGCCGCAGGTGCGTGAGACATCGCTGTTGTCTAAGGACGAAGCGCTTGAAGATTTCAAAAAACGGCATGAGAATGACCCTAAAATTCTTGAAGCATTGGCAGAACTTGATGAAAACCCGCTCGGCGCCACGCTCGTCATAAAGGCCAAACGGACGGAGGATTATGCTTTTTTGCTGGAGGCCTTGAAAAATCCACAGTTTGATTTCGCTATTGAATCCAAAACTTACGATGACCATGCCGATGCCATAGCGCGCGTCCGTGAAATCGGCGAATCAGCGAGATTTTTTGGCGCTATTTTAATCGCAATTTTCGCGGCGTTTTCAGTGCTGATAGTTTACAATGCCATCCGCGTGGCGATTTATACGCAGAGGGAAGAAATTGGAATCATGCGGCTGGTCGGCGCTTCAGGATCTTTCGTGCGAATTCCTTTTGTGCTCGAGGGTTTGTTCATCGCTCTCTTGGCGCTCCTATTGACCGCCGGAATAATTGTCGCCGCGATTTATTTTCTTGAGCCGCGATTGGTCTCGTTTTTTGACGGCGTTGATCCGGGATTGCGCATATACTTTATGCAGAACGCCTGGAAACTGGCGGCGATGGAAGGCGGATCACTTGGCGCGCTGGTGGCTTTATCATCTTGGGCGGCCGTTGGAAAATATCTGAAAAGATAGTATGCACACGAAAGACGTTGTAAAAAATGTGCGTAATCTGCTGAAGCCTTTATTGGATGGTGTTGAAATACCGGTCTTTCCCGATGCGGTTTCGAATGTCGAGAGCTTGATTGAATCCGCACCGCATATTGATTCAGACGAAGCGCAATTATAACCTATGGCAGGAACTAACACGGTATTAATTTTTGACCGCGACCATACGCTTGTTGGCGAGTTAATCACGACTAATGGCAGGTTGGAGCAGATTCTTTTCACTGAACGCGGAGAGTCGCTTTTTGGCGAGAAAGCGCAGTCATGGGTTGTGCACGGAATTCCAATGTTGTGCCAAGCGAAGTGCGCTTCGCGCGCGGGGGATTCAAAAGCGCTATACCATACGCGAGTAAAGACGCGGCAACCGGAATTCGGGCATGCGTTCGAGACATGGATGAAGTGGCACGGTTTGGCGTGCCTACCGTTGGATGACAGCGCCTTTTTATGCTGGAACAGGTCACTGAAATTGCCTTTGGAACCGAATGAGCGGTTTGCGGTCTGCGTGGGGCTTGCTTGCGCGGGAGATGATTTGTCAGCTTGGAACGAGACTTTGGAAAAGGCGGAAAAGATTGTTGATGATGCGGCGTCTCTGAAGCCGCGCGTAAAAAAGAAAACAATGAAAAAAGCGTCGGTCAAGAAAAAAAGCGCTTCCCGAAAAAAGCCGAGCCGAAAAAAATCCAGTATATAGATTGTCCGCTTTATCACGACTCGCGAATGAGCATAAATAAAAAGAGCCGCAATCGGCTCTCTTGTTTTTTTTTAAAACTCGCATTATATCCACTGCTCGGGGACATGGATTCGAACCATGATTCACGGCTTCAAAGGCCGCTGTCCTACCATTAGACGATCCCCGAGCGCTGGATATAATTTGCTTCAAAGCGCGGTAATAATGCGCTGTTTTTTACGAAAAGTCAATTGATAACCGTTTTCTCCGCGCGATCCGGAAGTAGCATTAACACGATAATGAAGATAAAAGCGAGGAGTGAAAGCAGGGGGATCGAAAGGAAGCCAAACAATTCGTAATATTTTGTGGTGCAGGAAACGCCGAGAGAACACGGCCCCAATTTTTCAGGCAGAACGCCATAATACAAAAGATTGTGGTAAACGCCGATTAATGCGCCGATGCCGCATAATCCAATAATGTAGCGGCGCGCATTTTTATCATTGGTCCAAAAAGCGATGGCTGAAATCAGCACCACAGGATAGAGTGCGATTCTTTG
>JAHJFW010000069.1 GCA_018824765.1 Patescibacteria group bacterium | reverse complement strand
TATTCCAACTTCTTATAATAGGCATGGCGCAAATTATGATTATCGCCTCAAAATCATCTCCGTTAGCATGGACGGCGCAAGTGTGCCGTACAGTCTTGAAAGCGGCCACGGAGAAGTGCGCGTGAAAATAGGCGATCCGGA
Organism: Patescibacteria group bacterium; assembly: GCA_018824765.1. Taxonomy (GTDB): domain Bacteria; phylum Patescibacteriota; class Patescibacteriia; order 2-12-FULL-60-25; family 2-12-FULL-60-25; genus JAHJFW01. The sequence continues at coordinate 3,595 of JAHJFW010000069.1, read as the reverse complement.
CATACTCATCAGTGGAAAACATATTTATACTTTGGAGTATGTAACCGACCGCGCAATAAATTTTTTCGACGACGGCAGCGAGTTGTATTGGAATGTGACAGGCAATGGCTGGCCCGTTGAAATCGAGCGCGCCGGTTTGGAGCTGGTTTTGCCGCGACAAACCAATGCCGCTGAAATTAAAACAGTTTGCTTTACGGGTGAATTCGGTTCGGTTGAAACGGCTTGCGAATCAGTCGTGAGCGATGGGACTGTTAGTTTTTCAACTACGCGCCTGCTTGGCTCGTCTGAAGGGCTTACGATTGTCGTCGGTCTGCCCACGGGTTTGATCAATGAGCCAACATGGCAGGATCGCTTGTGGATGTTATTGCAGGACAACGGTATTTTAGCCTTGCCGGTGATTGTATTTTTTCTGATGTATTATCTTTGGAGGAAAAAAGGCCGCGATCCCGAGCTTGGCACGGTTATTCCGCTTTACGAGTCGCCGCAGGGTATGAATCCGATAACTGCCGCGGCTGTGATGGAAGAGGGCAGTGTACCGGAACGCGCGATTACCGCCACGATCATTGATTTGGCGCGGCGCGGATATCTGCACATAAAATACGGAGAAGAGGGCCAGCCGGCAGGCAGGAAAAAGGCATTTACATTTCTTAAAAAGAAAAATTTGGATGAGGCTTTGGCGGCTGAAGAAAAGCAGATTTTCGAAGGGATATTCAAGCGCTCTGACGAAAGGGATTTGAAAGATTTGGTTAAAGCTAAGTTTTATTTGTCAGTCGAGAAGGCGAAAGAGGATGTCTGGAAAAATTTAAGCGCGCAGAAGATTTTTACAGCGCGGCCGTCGGTTGTCAGGGGGTCGTATCTTATTTTGGCATTCGTGATCGGTTTGGTAGGCATTTTATTCGGTAGTTTTTTGCCACTCTTATGGCTCGCTCTTTTAATGTGCGCCGTCATTGTGGCGATTTTTGGATGGTTTATGCCGTGTCGGACGAAAAAGGGCGTTGATTGGCTAGCTGAAGTCAAAGGGTTTAAGTGGTTTATGAGCGTTACGGAAAAAGATCGTTTGAAATTCCATAACGCACCGGAACGGACGCCGGAAGTTTTCCATACACTTTTGCCTTTTGCGATTGCCCTAGGCGTTGAAAATGAATGGGCCAAGCAGTTTGAAGGAATAAGCATGCAACCGCCTGAATGGGCGGAAGGGTCTTCTTGGTCAACGATAAATTCAATCGCATTTGTTTCAAGTCTGCATTCAATGCATGCGCAAACAGCTAGTAGCGCGTACCATGCACCGTCTTCCGCCGGCAGGGGCGGCTCGGGTTTTTCAGGCGGCGGCTCCGGCGGCGGAGGCGGCGGGGGAGGCGGAGGAAGCTGGTAGGATGAATAAACAATAAACAATAACCGATGCAGAATGACGAAATCCGAATGACTAATGACGAATTAAGGAAAGATATTCAATTTCCAATGACGGAGAAGAATGACGAATTCACCGAGAACTGAGCACTTTTCTCCCCATTCGTATTTTCACCATGCCTGCCGGCAGGCAGGTAGACCTCAAAGCGAATAACCAAAAATCAATCCGCAGGATTCATAAAAAAAAGTCCCCATGAAAATTTCATGGGGACGAGACAAGCGCGAAACGCGCGCATCACTCGCTGGTCAGGAGATCCTGTGCCAGCTCGTTGTCGTGGGCGCTGATCGTCTTGATGAACAGCCCCTTCAGAGTTTCGCTGGGAAGTTTGCGCAGACCGGGTTCGCTGCTTTCCGTTGCGGCTAGCATGTAGGTGATCATCGCCTCCCGCAACTTGCCCTGATCCGGGATCAGTACCCCGCCAGCGAGCATCTCTCTCAGGTCTTGCAGTACGGGCATCCCTCTGCTTTGCATGCGGCCTCGGTTGAGGCCCCAAGACTCAGAGAGTTGCTCGACGAGAGCGTGCTGTTCAGCGGACTGTACCGTGCTGTGCACGATATCCTGCAGATCGACGTCCACTTCGCTGGTGCTCAGGGCGACGACGGATTCGGGAGCCGGAGCGTCCGCTTGAGCATGGTCGGTTTCGGAAGGCTGGGTTTCAGCCGGAGTCGCGGCGTCTTGCTCTGTGGTAACAGAGCTGGACGCCTCTACTCTTTTGGGGAGTCTTCCCCCTCGGCCTCGTCGTCGGTGGCTTCCTCTTCCTTGTAGGTTACCACCACGCTCTCGGCAGCCGGCTCTTCCTCGACGGCCTTGTTCTCGACCGCCGGCTCTTCCTCTGCCGCCGGCTCTTCCTGCTTGACGAAGCCGTGGCGCACTGCGATGTGCGGAACCACCACCTTCTCCCAAATGTGCTCGAGTGGCACGTGTGCCACCAGAACGCTGTTCGGACAAGTCGCGAGGAAGGATTCCTCGTCGTAGGCCTTGTCGTCCTTGGCAGCGGCGAGCGTTGCGGTGAGCACCTTGACCACCTCCTCTTTGGGGAGGCAGGCGACCAGGGTTTCGACGCTCACGCCCTCGACGATTTCGCGGTGCGTGACGAGACGCTCGGCCACGGCGCAGTCCAGCCAGAACCGGACGTTCTCTCGATTCCGTTCGATTTCGATCTGAACATCTGACTTGAGCCAGAATGCGCTTTCCGTGGCGTAGGGGTAGAGCGCCTGCTCATCGGAGTAGGTGACGCGGTCATCCGGATCGAAAACTGCGAGTACGTTTTCCGGCTCGCAAACGTGTTCATCGAGCGCGATCTGGAGGGAGACGGCTGCCAGAGCCGAATCCATCTTGAGACCGATTTTCGAATGCGTTCCAGTGCATGGCACCAGGATCTTGGCCCTCAGATCGGGCCGGCTCTCGAGGCCCTGCATGATGAGAGCCGGAGAAAAGTGGCGGATGAAATCCGGCGCTTCCCTGACTCCCGTGTTGAGACCGTGAACGATCACAGCAGAGATAAACCTCTGCCGCCCCTCCTTCAACTCAGAGACAAATGCCTGCTCTTCGCTCATTGACGCCTCCTTTGGCGTTTTCGGGTTCATTAAGTAAGTAAAAGGTGCGTGCCAAGATTGGCAGAAATTGAGGATCTTGTCAAGAGATTATCGAGTTAAACAAATATCCGGAATTTGCACTTGAAAGGTGCAGGCAATTTTTTGACAATTACATACCATTGTATTGCTTGTATAAAAGAAAAAAGCCCGGACTTTGGTGGTCGATCGGGCTTATGAGTTGAGGATTTGATGCCCCCTAGTCTGTCAGTGGCAGAGGACTTACGTGCGAACCTTCCTCCGGCGGCTGAACTGATTCCAGCGGCCGGATGGATCCCAGACCGAAAGTGACTTCGATTTCTGGGTTGACGACGCTCTGCCAGAGAATACGATGCGGAATCCTGCGCACCAGCGAATTCAGCGTGATGCTCGCGATCAGGTCGTTTTCTGCGAAGGCGCGTTTGTCGCTGCCGAAACTAAGGATTGTTTTCACGAGCCCCACGCGTTCATTCGGGCTCAAGTAGGTCCAAATGCGTTCGACGCCGATCCTTTTGACAATATCATCGGCGGTTAAGAGACCGTGTTGCAGTCCGCTCTCAAACAATTTCATCAGGTAGACGAACTCGGTTTTGAGCTGCTCCTCGCTAGTGCCGCG
>JAHJFW010000068.1 GCA_018824765.1 Patescibacteria group bacterium | reverse complement strand
TTTTACACACCGGAACCAAGACTCCTTGACACGCCCCTCCTTGTTCTTGACAGGTGGGAGGCGGTTTCGGGGGAGATACGCAACAAGTCGCAGTCATCGGATCACAATCCTTGGACGGAAGTGACTGGACAGCCGAATTTTTCTGTATCAATAAATTGCACACGCCTGTTGGCATGCAATCACCTCCGGTTTCCTTATTACAATCAGTGATCGCAGCAAATACAGCCGAAGGCGTTAAAAGAAGCCACAAACCTATTATTGAAGCTAAAAAAATGCCCGCGACAAAAACAAAATTTCTTTTTTCAAAAGACGAAGCAGTCGAACGAAAAAATAACTTATCCATGTGATTAATAGGAATATTTCACCGTCTGCCCAACTTTTGACGCGGCATTTTTCACCGCAGTCGGAATATCCTCGATTCCTCCCAACACATTGTTCACCATCTCTTCCAGTGCGTCTTCCATAGCCTGAGGATCAGTGCCGCGATACCAGCTCTTGGACGTCAAAACCTGCGAAGCGAATACGCCGACATCCTCATCTTCAAGCTGATCCGGCAATAATGACTTTTCCGCCGCCGGCCGGTGCGCCTCATCCAGAAACTTTTTCGCCTCCTCCGGCTTAATCATGAAATTCAACAAATTCCATGACGTATCAAGATACTTGGTCTTTTTTGACACGCCCCATGTCCAGTAGTTGGCATAATTCACAATCGGATTGCCCTCGATTTGCGGCAACTGCGCAATGCCGAGATTCAATTTCGGGGCTCCGGCCCGGATAGTGGGCAAGTGATAATTGTAGCCGAAGAAAAACGCCACCCTGCCCTGCAAAAAAGCGTCTAAAGAATTGTCTTGCTCGTTATTCCATGTGTAAACCTCTTTGGCCGGATTGGCGAAATCAGTGTAAAACGCCAAGGCTTGATAAGCCGGCGGCTGGTCGCGGACATCACGCAAAGCTGTCGGAATAAAATTAAAGGTCGGCGTGCCGTCATCCGCGCTCATCTCCGAGCCGTTTTGCATCATCAAAGCCGCCACCAAATCCGGCGCGCGTTCAACATTGTAACCTGTGCCGATGGCCGCTCCGAATTGCGTCAATTTTCCTTGCGCGTCCTGCTTTGTTAAGCGCGGTACTGCCTGCTGTAACGAACTCCAAGAGGTCGGCACTGTGGCTATGCCAGCCGCGTTAAGCAAATCCTTGTTCACATACATTGCCAGCGTGTCCACAGACATCGGAACGGACATGATGCGTTGTTCCAACTGGCGCTTGTCCGGATTTGTGGAAACATTAACCACACGCACCGTATCTTTTATCACTGCATCAGGATAAGTGTCTTTATACTGTTTGACCGAAATTGATTTATCCGTCTGCAGGACGTAAGTCGTCTCTTTCTTGACTGTTCCGACGACAGCTTGCGTTGCGACTTGCGTGGTTAGCGGCATTGGCGCCATTTTGGTCAGATATTTGCTGATCCAAGTGTTGTGCACCATAAAAATATCCGGCCCGCGATCTTCCGCCAGCGCATTCAATAGTTCGTTCTCGTATTCTTCCAAACGCAAACGGCGGTAATTAATGGTTACATACGGATGAAGCGCATGGTAATCACTAAAAATCTTCTGGTACACATCCGTATCATCATTCACAGCCCAGATATTAATCTCTATCCGCTTTGTAGCCTGTTGAACTTCCGGACTCAAACCCTTGGTGCAGCCCTGTCCGGAAAAAACGGCAATAGCCAAAAGGCCTGCCATTAGATTAGAAAATTTACCTCCTTTCATATCTTAAGATATTTTACATCTTGGAGAGTTGAAAGTCCATCAAGCCGGTGTGAATTACTGACCTTCGCATAAATAAACTCGCTTTCGTCATTCCTGCGAAGGCAGGAATCCATCCGTCTTTCTGATGGATCCCAGCCTGCGCTGGGATGACGGGAATGTTCACTTGATTTGCGAAGGTCAATAAGGTTCTGGGTCCTTGGGAATACGGTCTCCTACTGCACAAATTTTTTTAAAAAAGCCTCTGTGTCTTCTTTCAAATCCTCGCGCCTCAAAGCAGTATCAATGTTCGCCATGAGCCAGCCGAGCGTACTGCCTGTGTCATGATATGCGCCATCGAGCATCTTTGCATAAATCGGCCTCTTTTTCATCAACATGCAAACCGCATCAAGCAAAACATATTCACCGCCATGCCCCGGCTTGGCTTGCGTCATAGTGTCAAAAATATCCGGCGTCAAAACATAAGATCCGATTGCCGCCATGCGCGACGGAGCGTGTTCCGGACCCGGCTTCTCCACCATGCCCTTTAATTGGAACACGCCTGTCTCCACTTCTGCTGCCGGATCTATTATTCCGTAACGCTTTGTCCCGTTATCATCAACCTTGATAGCGCCAAGGACGGGATCGCCATATTTTTCAAACACCTCTATCATCTGCCGAAGACGGGGTGCGGCGCCTGAAAAAAGCTCGTCCCCGAACAGCACGGCAAACGGCTCATCGCCCAGCAGATGCCTGCAGTTCATGACAGGCGTCGCATTTCCATACGGCCCTTTCTGGCGAACATAAATAAAATTGGCCATCTTCCCGATCTGCCGGATCGTTTCAAGCTGCTCATGCTTTCCTGTTTTTTCCAGCCAATGCTCCAATTCGTGATTATCGTCAAAATGATCTTCAACAGCGCGCTTGGCTGAAGAAGTAACGAGAATCACATCCTCAATTCCGGATGCAACCGCCTCTTCAACAACATACTGGATCACGGGTTTGTCGATTATCGGCAGCATTTCCTTGGGCATGGCTTTTGTCGCCGGCAAAAACCGCGTGCCATAACCTGCAACCGGAATGACTACTTTTCTGATTTTTTGAGACATAAATATCCTTGACTGAGGACTTAGGACTTCTTTACCCCACCCTAAAGTAGCACACATCCCCGTCCTGCATAACATATTCTTTCCCTTCAATCCTCACCAGACCCTTTTCTCGGCATCGCGCTTCTCCGCCGTATTCCACAAAATCCTGCCACTTCGTCACTTCCACGCGGATGAAATTCTTTTCAAAATCGCTATGGATAACCCCAGCGGCCTGCGGAGCTTTCGTGCCTTTCACCACGGTCCATGCACGCGTTTCCATTTCACCGGAAGTAAGAAAAGTGATAAGGCCCAAAAGATCATAAGCCTCGACTATCAGCCGATCCAAACCAGACGCGTTTTGCCCGATGCTCTTTAAATACTCATCGCG
>JAHJFW010000067.1 GCA_018824765.1 Patescibacteria group bacterium | reverse complement strand
GACTCGCTTTCGTCATTCCTGCGAAGGCAGGAATCCATCCGTCTTTCTGATGGATCCCAGCCTGCGCTGGGATGACGGGAATGTTCACTTGATTTGCGAAGGTCAATAAATTAGTCATTCGGATTTCGTAATTCGGATTTTACTAAAATAATATGCAAAAAAACGAAAAAATCGAGCAAACACCGGCTGAACGAAAGAGTTACAAGATGTCGGTTATCAAAAAGACTTTGGAACTTATGACTGCGGCTTTTGCATTTGTGGCGGCCTTGGCATGGAATGATGCGGTGCAGACGCTTTTTCAGAAAATTTTCGGACCGGCGCAGGGCATTATTGCGAAGTTTCTTTACGCGGGGCTGATAACTGCGATAGTGGTTTGGGTCGGTATCAGGTTGTCGGCAGTAAACAATATTTTGGAAAAAGATAAGCGCTAAACCAGATGCTGAATAAAATAATAAAATGACGAATGACTAATTACCAATGACTAATGAAGGAAAGTTTCCTAAATTAGTCATTCGAATTTCGTTTTCGGATATAAACTTTTATGTTAAACAGGACAAAGATACGTTCAATTAAGGCCCGTGAAATTTTGGATTCGCGCGGTAATCCCACGGTTGCGTGCAGGGTAACTTTGGCTTCAGGGGCCGGCGCCGAAGCAAAGGTGCCGTCAGGCGCGTCAACCGGCAGTCACGAAGCTTTGGAATTGCGCGATGGTGGCAAGCGTTATGGCGGCAAGGGCGTTCTTAAAGCCGTCAGAAACGTAAATGAACGCATTGCGCCGGTTCTGCACGGGATTGACGCCGGCCGCCAGCAGGATATCGATCATGTTATTTGCGAGCTGGATGGCACGCCGAACAAGTCGCGTTTGGGCGCGAATGCGACCTTGGCTGTGTCTTTGGGGATTGCGCAAGCCTTGGCTGTTCAGCGCAAATTGCCGTTATGGCAGTCTTTGCGGCAGTCTTTTGATTTTACGAAAAAAGCCCGTTTGCCGATTCCGATGATGAATGTTTTAAACGGCGGGGCGCATGCGGGTTGGTCGCTCGACGTGCAGGAGTGCATGATTTTACCTCGGCAAAAAAGCCTGAAAGAACGGGTGCGCGCTGGAGCCGAAGTTTTTCATGCGTTAGCCAGATTGCTGAAAGAACAGGGGTTTGCGACTACGGTCGGCGATGAAGGCGGATTTGCGCCGCGTTTAAAAAATGTCGAAGCCGCCTTTGAACTGCTGGTCTTGGCAATTAAAAAGGCCGGCTATAAGGCTGGCAAGGATATTGCCTTGGCAACTGACGTGGCCGCAAGCGAGTTTTATGACAAAAAAAATAAGGTTTACCGTTTTAAAGCCGAGGGCGGAAAAGAATATACAGCCGAAGAGTTGTTGGCGCGCTATGAAAAATGGCAAAAGGATTATTCCTTGATTTCACTTGAAGATCCTTTTGCCGAAGACGATTGGAGCGCGTGGAAAAAAGCGATGCCTCTGTTGAAAAAGCGGTCGCTTATCGTTGGCGACGATTTTTTTGTGACCAATGTGAAACGTTTGGAGCGCGGCATTCGCGAGCGCGCGGCCAGCGCGATTTTGATAAAATTTAACCAGATCGGCACATTGACCGAGACGGTTGATGCCATATTGATGGCGCAAGCGGCAAAATTCGCAGTGATTATTTCACATCGCAGTGGTGAAACCAATGACACGACGATTGCCGATTTGGCAGTTGCTAGCGGCGCTGAATATATTAAAACCGGTTCATTGTCCAGAAGCGAAAGGGTTGAAAAGTATAATCGTTTGATGGCGATTGAGGATGAGATGAAGTAGGTATATGCGGGAGTAGCTGGTATAGGGGAATGATGAAATCCGAATGACTAATGACGAATGAAAGAAAAATTTTCAATTTTCAATTTCCAATGACGTATAGAGAAAATGACTGATGAGAGATGGAGAAAGTTGAGCTTAATAAAAAAACGGGACATGACCCTTTTTTATTTTCTAATTCACGCGAATTAGATATTATCGTGTTTCAATATTTTTGCAGCTGCCGGCGAATTTTTTCGACTTTGCGGCGGTCGATTTCAGACAAATTTTTTTTGACCGTTGTTTTGTGCTTCACAACCGCGGTTTTTACGTGCGTTTTATATAATTGCAAAATGTTTTTGATTTGTGCAATTTGATCTGCTGTTGGTGGCATGTGAGGGGAAGAAATAGCTTATAGCTGATAGCTTATTAGGGGGATAGTTCTTCTGCGGTCTATAGCCTATAAGCTATAAGCTAAACCAATGGTACCAAAAAGCGCTCTTAATAACCAGAGCGATTTTTTGGATTTGCTTGAATTTTAGCGTGTAACCTGAATGGTAACGCCGAGTTCAGCACTTGGAGCTGAAACCGTAACGCGCGGGTTGGTACTGGTACTGACGAAAATGTAGTATCCAGTACCTGTTGCGCTTGATCCTGTCGGATCTGTCGGGATGGCTGTCAAATAGAGCTCGTTATTTGTCAGCGTAGCCAGATCAACGCCTCCTGTACAGTCGGAAGCTCCGGTTGTGCAGATTTCAGCGCTTGTCGTTCCAATGGTTGCCGGATAAGCGCCGGCGTTGTCAATGGAATATTGGCTGACAGCGTTCAAAACCGTGTTGATATTGCTCCGGCGTTGGCTGTTATTAGCCTGCGCCAATTGGCGCGCCGGGTTAATTGCAATAATAACGATTGCCGCCAAGATGGCGATGATGGCGATAACGAGTAAAAGTTCGATAAGCGTGAAGCCTGAACTTTTCGTCCGCCGAATACCTTTAAGCATGGGCATAAAAAATAAGTGATTAAGTGTCTTAATAATAACACAATTATGCAAGTTTTATTAGGTTAAGTCCTGTGGATAAAGTTTTCGCCCTTAAAGCCAGTCCGGAAACAACCGCCAGCTGTGAAGGCTTATACCCCGAAACTTCATACGGAGGCTTGGCCGCTGAAATTTCAAGGTTTAGAGTTTTATTTAAAATTTCCGGCAAACCGGGCAAGGTGCTGGAGCCGCCGGCAAGCAGTATTTTTTTGGTTTTTCCGCCGGTTTTATTTTCCACAAAAGAAACAGCTTGGCGGAATTGGTCAAATAAGGGAGCGAGAACCGCATTTAGTTGGGGAGCGGTTTGCGGGTCTGTAAAGCCTTTTTCGCGCTTGAGTTTTTACGCTTCGTCTGTCGCAATGCTTTTGGATTTTGCCAGCGCTTGGGTCAAAGCATTGCCGGCAATCGGAATACTGCTCGAAAGCTGCAACCCTTTGTTGTTAATGAAAATGAGCGTGGTACTGCGTCCGCCCATATCAAGAATCGAATAAATTGCGTCGGGCGGTAATTTTGCGGCATTGATCGTTGCTCTTGCCAGTGCGAATGATTCGGGTTCCAGAATCGCAATATCAACACCTGCCAGCAAAAGCGTGTGCTTGTAGGTTTTGACCAGCTCTTTTTCAGCCGCGGCAAATAAAACTTCCAGCTTTTCACTGTTGTATTTCATAATTTGGATATCCCAAATGTAGTTTTCAAGTTTGATCGGCAGGGTTTCGCCGGCTTTTTGCAGGGCGATTTTGCGCAGTTCCTCCTTTTTAATATTTTTATCCAGCGCAAAATGGTGGGTAAAAACCTGCGATTCCGGAATCGCTGTGACGATTTTTTTTTCGTGCGGAGGGCGGGGTTTGGCCGTGGCGAGCGCACGTTTGATCACTTCAGCCAGTTTTTCCTGGTTTAAAATACGGCCGTTTTCCATAAGTCCGGGCGGAATATCAAGATGCGCAAAAGAAGTTATGCGGCCTTTGTTACCGCCGCTTATCTCCATTATTTGCAGGGTGGTGTCGGAAATGTCGAGGGCAAAGGCTTGTGGTTTGCCGAGTAGTTTGGAAAGTAAGTTCATAACTTTTCTGTCATCCCAGCGAAGGCTGGGATCCATCGGAAAAAACGGATGGATTCCTGCCTCCGCAGGAATGACTGGCTGTTAGTTTTTTTATGTGAAAATTACTAAAAATCGGTTACGTTTTCCCAAGAGGAGATGATCATGATGGGGTTGACTTTGGTTATTTGGATTTTGATTTTGCTCGTATAGCCGGAAACCGTACTCGTTGTTTGGACTGTTCTGTCGGAATTGCTTATTCCGGTTACTGTCATTATATAGCAATTGTCCGAGCCGACCGAGAGCGGCTCGTTACCGGTATAAACGGTAGTTTCTTTCAGTTGGTTCAGCGCATGTTCTGCACAGGCACCAGCCGCCATTTCCGCGCGCTGTTTGAAGGTTGATGACAGCGAAATTTTATTTTCCCCGACTGCGCGTAAAACCAAGCCGACTCCGATTAAGAGCGCGATGGCATCAATGATCAGAATGGAGACAAGGGCGATGAAGCCGGGTTTGAGGGGGAAAAATTTCCAATTTCCAATTTTCAATTTCCAATGTCGGACTGTCGGAATATTTGATAATTGTAAATTGTTAATTGTAAATTTGATTTTCATACTTCATTTTCTCACATTCGCGCTGGCGTAAAATGTTTTTCCGTAACTTATATTCGGGTCTTGCAGGGGGTTGGTTGAGCTGACGCTGAATACGATGCGGATAGAGGCTGGTGTGCTGGTTCCGCCGGTGTTTTGAAATAGCAAATCGTTGACAGTAACTTCATCCGCCATGAGCGAGGTGGTGGGGGATGAGCCTTCCTTGATTCGCAAGACTCCGCCCGAAAGAAAAAAAGACGTTGGCGTGGTTGTAGTTGATGAGGTTTGGAGTGTCAAAATGGTGCTGGTGCTGCCGGCTAGCGGAATCGTAACCGATTGGGCATTGCGGATGGCTTGAGTGATTTTTTCCAGTGCAAAACGGCTGTTTTGATTGACATCTTCCACTGCCTGGAGTTTTTGTTTGCCTTCAAGCGTCGTGAAAATTACATTGGTCGCCGCCAGCAACACGACCGCGACAATACCGATATACAACAGAAATTCCAGCAGGGTATATCCGGCCGGCTTTCGGCTAAAACATCTTGCCGCGCATTTTTTTCCATATCGCATAGACGGTTGGCGTTATTTTGTTCCGACTTGGAGGATGTATAGGCCGGCGATTGCGCTTTGAGTGGAAACGTAGGCGTAAAAGCCGGATTGCGAGAGCGCGATATCCGTAGCTGTTGCGGCCAAATTAAATGTTCCGTAGACAACCGGATTTACCGGATCCGTCACATCCAGAGTTATAAATTCAGCCGTGCTTGAGGCTGTGGCCAGGAAAACGAGATTATTCAAAACACGCACGCGGTTGACGTCGGCATTGATTTCAAAAGTGCCGAGCGTGGACGGATGTGCCGGATCGCTGATGTTG
>JAHJFW010000066.1 GCA_018824765.1 Patescibacteria group bacterium | reverse complement strand
GCGCGATGAAGGGATCCGTGAGAATGTAATGAGTATGTTACGTGATCATTTCCGGCCGGAGTTTTTGAACCGCCTTGATGAGATAGTAATGTTCCACGCGCTTGGCAAAAAAGAGCTGGCGAAAATCGTGGAAATACAGCTCGGCTTTGTGGCTGACCGCTTGAAAGCGAAAAGGATAACTGTCAGTTTTACTGATGCGGCCAAAAAGCTGCTGGCCGAAAAAGGATATGATCCTGCCTATGGCGCCCGCCCCTTAAAACGGACAATACAGGATTTGATTTTGGACGACCTTTCCTTGCAGATTATCAAAGGCGAGATTCAGGAGGGCGACCAGGTGGTTATTGATGCCAAAAACGGCAAAATTCAACTTATTAAACAATAATCGCGTCATCGTGTATGTAAAAACCCGTGATAAGACGGGTTAAAGGAGTCAGAAGGACATTCCGAGCTGACGGGTGATCGCGGGTTCTGTCATTTTGGACGACACCTCTTTTGCTACCAGATAAACAAAATCTGCATGCCAGAGGCAGTCCAGTCTTGCGAGGCAGGTGACATTGCCGTTGAGATCGCGCCAAAAATAGGGCATGTAAAGATTGCCGCTGATTTTTGCGAAACTCCCTAGGCAGGCGATCGGCCTTAGCCTTTGGAACACGGGGTTACGATGCATTAGGCAAACGGCTTCTTCGTATACTGCCGCGCGGTAGTCCGAGTTACCGATTAACCCAAGCGCGCTGTCTGTATCCACATCTATTCCCAGATGCGCGAATTCAAATTCCATAACCCTTTTCCGTCTCGAAAGGCCGGTGAGTTGCGGAATAGGTTCGAAGCGAGCCCGATTGAACTCGGTATTCATCTTCTCCGGAAACAACCGCCGCTGTTCCTTGGGGGTCAAATCCTCAAATTCGACCTCGCAGATTGTATGATTGTACATTACAATCGCCATCAAGAACTTCCCTTCTTTCTTCTAAAGGAGCAGCTTAAAATTTTACAGTAATTTTGGATATTTGCAATACTTTATACACATGGATTTTTCAATATAAAAAAATCCCCATAAATTTCAGGGGGATTTTTTGTCCAAACTTGCTTATTTAGATTTTTTTGCCGTCTTCTTTTTCGCTGGCGGTTTAACACTTTTCAGTTCTTTTTCAATGGTTTTCCAGCTAGCCATGAGGTTATTTGTAACCGCGGGAATTTCGGTTTTGGCGATATCTTTGCTTTTCACGTAATACGCAACCACTGTATCTACGAGATTTTTGTATTTAGATTCCGTCAGTATGCCCGTCTTTTTCAGTTCTGCCTGAACCTTGCCTTGCAATGCGGCGGTTTTTTTCTGCAGATCTTTGGCAAATGTCTTGCCCTTCTTAGACTGCAAAAAAGTCGCGGCTGCCACGCCAATGGCCGCCCCGACTGCCATCCCTAAACCCAAATGTGATTTTTTCTTGGTACTCATAAAAAAATGTTTAACTAATTAATTCTGAAAAATTATATCACTGATGTTACTTTTTGGCATTAATCATAGTAAATCAAATGTCAAGAATGCTTTTCAGTTTCATTTTGCCCGCTTCAACGCCCGGCTGGTCATAAGCGTTTATCCCGTACAACTCGCCGGATATGGCCGTGGCCAACTCGAAAAACATTATTAATTCGCCCATTGAAGTGGCATTCAAGGACTTGAGATACAATGTTCCGCTTGGACGTGATTTTTGCTGCAACGCGAATTCTGTGGCGGCGCGTTCAGCATGGATAATATTTTCCAATTTAATCCCCGCCAATTTGCCGAAAATCTTGTCAGACTTCACGCTCTTTGGAACTGCCAAATCGAATTTGAATTTTTTCACCTCGATAAATGTTACGGTCTTGTCGTCAGGGCCTTCGGTGTAAAGCTGGATCTGTGAATGTTGGTCTGTGGCGCCGAGAGCGGCTACTGGTGTTGGGCCGATATTTACAGCCTCGCCTTTCGCATTTTTTTCCTTACCTAAACTCTCCGCCCATAATTGCCTATACCAAAACGCAAACTCACGTAGACGTTCGGCGTACGGCATTAATATCTGGATTCCGCGCTTTTGTTTCGTATAAGCGAGAAATTGTAGCGCGGCAAATAGGGCTGCCTTGTTCTTTTCCGATGATTGGGATTTGAAAAGTTTTATTTGTTCCTGCGCGCCTTTTAAAATCGCTCTGGCATTAATTCCGGCAAACGCCAGTGGAAACAACCCGACAGCAGTCAGGCCGGAAAAGCGGCCGCCGATATTTTCAGGTATGGGTAAGAAATAATAATTTTCTTTTTCACACAAAGCGCGCAAAGCTCCGGAATCTTCACTCGTGGTTGCAATTATCTGTTTTGCCGCTTGTTTTTTTCCAAGCGACTTCTCCATCTTCTCCCGCGCGATCAAAAAAGCCGACATTGTCTCTATAGTTTCGCCGGATTTAGAAATGACATTGATGATGGTTTTCTTCCAATCCAAATCATCCAAAACTTCAGCCAACTCATCAGGGTCTGTATTTGCGCCCGCAAAAACCAAACGCTTTTTTGAGTTCGCTGGTTTTAATGCCTTGTACATCGCCCTAGCCGCCAAATCAGAACCGCCGATTCCCAATACCAAGCACGTTGTGAATTTCGCGTTTTCTCGGCAAGCTTTGTCTATAATTTTCGGCAATTTCACGTCATGAACCACATCTATCCAACCCTGCGCACCGCTCTCTGACAGTTGCAAGATTTTATTTTTAGCCGCTTCCAATTTCGGTTTTAGCGCCTTTAAGTCAGCCGGCCCGCAGGCCATGCGTTTTGAATCGTAATTAATCTGACTGCTCATTCAGAAACATTATACGGCAGTTTCTAAAACATTGCGAGTTATATGCATTAATAACTCAAAAGCGCCTTGGTAAGGGTTTTAAAAATTTGGAGACCCCCACCAAGACGCTTGCCTATTAAATTGCGGTCTGTTGGGACCGTGCGGATTTACACGGCCGGTTGCTCGCCTGCCGGTTTTTCCGCGGCTGGCATTTCGGCCGGAGCTTCTTCTACCTGAGCCGCTTCAACTGGAGCGGCTTCAGGAGCGCTTACTTCTGCCGGAGCTGCTTGTGGCTGCTCCACTTCAGGAGTTGATCCTTGAACCGTGCCTTGACCGCCACACTTCTGGCAGTCCTCCGCTTCCCCGAGTGGCTTTTGAGTTTCGAGCGGGGCGTCCCCGCACGCTACGCATACTTTACTCATAATTTGATGAGGTTAGTGTGTTAGTAAAAAAATAATACACAGAAAAAAGTTTTCAGTAAAGGTTTTCAGTGTAAAAAAATATTTTTTTCCGTTGGCTGTCAAAAAAAATTACTTACCTTTTGCCCAGGCTTTCAATGTTTTGTAGTCCGCTTGGCCGCACAAAGTTTTGCCTGTGTCAGTATTGATGAAAAATGGCACGCCTCCGCAGACGCCCTTGTCCAATTTTTTCATTTTTGCCGCATTTTTTTTATTTCGCCAAACTTCGTAGCGTCTTATCTTTAATCCCTCTTTAGTTTCAAGTTTTTCAATCAGTGGCGTCATAATGACGCAGTGCGGACAAGTCTCTCCGTAAAATTCAAGTAGCGGCATAGCTTAATTCATAAGCCAAATTGAATAAGTTAAGTAAGTTGCAAACGCGACCCAAACCGCATACGGCGCCAGCAGAGCTCCGGCTTCTTGAAATAATCTTTCATTTCGTTTCATACCAAGCGGCAGGATCAAAACAATCAGAAGCATGACCGAGATGAATAAGAGCATGGCCTCAATAACGGCAAAGCCCAAAAGATGCTGGTAAAAGAAAATATAAGTCCATAAAACATTCAGGATTCCGTTGGCCGCGAAGATTTGCATTATTTCTTTTCGCCTGTGATCAGCAGGCGCTTTATTCCATACGATTAATGCCGCAATCGCCGTCAGAATGAAAATCGTAGTCCAGACAACGCCGAAAATATAATTCGGTGGAATCCAGCTCGGCAGGTTGATGGTTTTATACCAAGACATGCCGGAGGCTGTGATTCGTTCGCCAATTATGGCGACAGCCAGCGTGAAGAGCGGAATTATAAAGTAATTCACCTTAACGTTTAAATCTTTGAGTTTTAGTTTTTTAGGCATGTGAAGATGTTATTTTTTAATGGCGGCAAGCGGCACAAGCGCGATTAAGGCATATCCAATCCACAACGACCAAGTACTAAAAAAGCCCCAGCCTGTAAATGGAACTGTTAGAACCATATCGAGAACTACGGCGATCAGCACCCAAGGGATGGAATATTTCAGGATTGCACCTGCATTTTTGGCCGCGAGTTTCCTGCCGGCAATATAAGCCGCCAGCGCTCCAACGACAGCAACAACAATTTGTGCAATTAACGTTTCCATTGATTTATATGCGACAAATATGGTCGCAGTGAGATACGCCGCCGCCCAAATAGCAACGCCGTATCCGAAAAGTTTTGTGTAATTCATAGGTTAGAATAAAGAATTAAGAATATTGTAAATTGAAAATTTTTCCTCCACTCGTCATTCTGTATCGGTTATTTCCTACATCCCCACCGCCACTTTGGCCACTCGCCTGTCTTCCAACATATTGCAAGCATCAACGCGGTTAATCCAAGAATTTTAACAAAAAATAAAATGAGTTCTTTTTGGGTCGGTTCTTCGGAAGTTGATGAAAAAGAAAATCCGATATACAGCAATATAACTATATAAACAAGCGTAATAACCCAACCCTGCCAGGTGCACGGCTGCCATCCCCAGCCAAAACTCTTAGAACGGAACCAAAGTTTTTCCATAGTTTGGATTTTACATCCACATCATGAGTACAGTACCATTATTTATAACCTAATGAAACATTCCAATATTCTTGAGAATGTTGGAATGTTATTTTGATGTCTTTGACAGCACACGGTTGTATTACTAATATGCGAGCGCCAAGGAGGTGAGAGATGCACGTTCGTCACAACCGACATGGCGGATTGACCTTGATAGGCATGCCAGGTTTCGAAAACATGACTGGCAAGGTTCGGGAAAAAATCGAATCGGTTGGTTCAAAGCCTGACAAGGAAAATACGTTAGTCGACGTTGTCGTACCATCATTTGGTGAGCGTCTTAGTGGAGAGCCGTTCCTTAGACTCGGGAAAGACCATATCGGCGGGCATGATGTGGTGATCATCACCAGCGGGCCGGGCACATACAAAATGCTCGGCCAATTGAACCTGCTGCTCCGCTACCTCGTCGGCCGTCGAGCGGAGCGTATAGCGGTCGTGAGCGGATATCTGCCGCTTGCACGTTCTGACAAAGACGAGGGCGTGCTCGAATTCGCCCTTCCCCCGCTCATCATCGACCAGATGATGAATGCGGCGGAAGGACGTCTTGACCGTATCATCGCCGCGGATCTCCATTCCCCGCAAGTCGTAATGGCTGGCGGAACCGGGCTTGTGACAGAGGTGTCCATGGTTCGGCGTCTCCTTCATCGGACCATAGAGGACGCGCGCAACCACAATGGTAAGACCTGCCTTGCTTTGCCTGATGACGGGGCGGCCAAACGCATAGAAGGCGCGTTCAAAGACGTTGAGGCTCGTCTGCAGTGCATTTTGCCGATCGTTTTCGGCGCTAAGCGGCGCAGGTCGAGCGGCGAAAGCGCATTGAAGCAGCTCTTCGGGGACCTTGATTGCCTGCCGGACTCAACGGTCATTCTGCTCGATGACGAACTTGCGTCAGGTGGCACGAACATCAATACGGCAGAGCTGTTGAAACGCGACTACGGCGCAGCAGAGGTTTGGACCGCGGTAACGCACGGCATCTTCTGCGGCGATGCGGTGAAACGACTCATGCATGACTCGTGTCCGGTCGACCGAATCTACGTGACAGATACGATACCGACGGACAACCGCTCCCAGCTAGGCCCGCTAATCCGAAGCGGTAAACTCGTGGTGGTGTCGTGGTGCGAGGATCTCGCTTGGATCATATACCACCATCATTGGGACCTCTCGATACGAGAGATGCGCTAGCGTCTCTCGCGCACGTTCTTTCCTCCCATCCAAAAACCGCCTCGCGCGGTTTTTTTAACAAAAAATCCCCTTTCAGGGTTTTTTTGATGGCTCCGAGGCGCGGACGATGTTAGAACTTGTTTAATATAAAAAAAAACAAAAAAATAACTTTTCTGTAAATTTTCTCTTAAGGATAATTTATTAAATTTTCTTGCGTGTCAAAACCAAGGTAATCAATCCAAGCACATTCAGACCAGCAAAGGTCAAGGTGAGACAACGAGATCCGGGAACAATAAATAATTCGGTAGCCAAAAGACCGAAGGTTCCAACAATGAGCAGGATGAATGGCAATATTTTAATTATTTTCATTTTTCTATTCTACTAAAAAATTGCCAAAAGGGCAATCGTTTTAAACGAGTTCTGGGACAAGAATTCGAACCTAGATTACTGAAGTCCTGAACCAAGCGTCCTACGGTCAAGCGAGCGAGCGAAGTGGGAATATTAGTTTAATCCCAATATTCACATTTCCGAGCGAGCGCAGACCGTATGCTTTGCTTACGGGCAAGCAAGTGAGTGAAATGAAAATATGAGTTCACGAACAGTGCTGCGGGACTAGGGCTCGAACCTAGATTACTTGGGCCAGAACCAAGCGTCCTACCATTAGACGATCCCGCAGCACTGTTCACGATTTATTTAAAAAAGAACTCATATTCTCACTTCCGAGCGAGCGCAGATTGTATGCTTCGCATACCATTAGACTATCCCCGAATGCGCAGGCAGATTATCAAAAGTCCGTTGATTAATCAACTATCTGTCCGCCAAAGTTCAACAGGATATTGCTGACCATGTCATCGCTACTCTTTTCTTTGACTGAACCATCTTTTTCAATCACAGCGTCTATATCAGCGATTTCACACCCTAAAGATGCTTGGAGGACCTCAAAAATCACGCGCCGGTTATTCAGATTACCAAGCAGTTTTTCGCTGTGGTATGGGTATTGAAAACTGATAACAACAACGCCTTTCTCCGTTTTCGCGGGTTTTGTGGTGTTCAGGATAAATGAAAGCGACGGATTTTTTTCGCCGACAGACCTAACAAACTGCGGCCACTTTTTCTGCACTAAAGCTAAAGTAACATTGTCGTATTTTTTTTCATCGCGGTTTTCAACCGGTTCGACAGCTTCTTCAGGAGCTTCAACAATTTCCTCAACCCGCGACTCTCCTTCGCTCGGGACCGCTGCGTCTCCTTCATCTTTCGGTTTAGTGTCTTTATCATCATCAGCCTTCGCCTGTTTCTCAACCTTAGGGCTGTTCGGCAAAAGGCCCAAAGAAATCGCGCTAACAGCCAGCTCCAAAGAAAAACGCGGATCAATCCCCTGCTTGGCATCGCGCCGCCGCTCCATAAAAAGGAGAGCCATATCGCTCAATTCGGAGGGAGGAAATTTACCGACCACCTCAACCAGCATCCTTTCGCCTTCTTCACCATCTTCCAAACGACGCACGAACTCCGGATCGCCAGCTGCCAAAAGCAAAAGCCTGACAGCATGAATTAAATCGTCGAACACTGTCAAAAGCGGAATCCCGTCATCTTCAAGCTTAGCCGTCTCTTTCAACGCCTCGGACAAATTGCGCTTTAAACACGATTTCAGCAGCTCCACTGAACGGGGCAAGCGGCTGATTGGAATGACCAGACCGGCAATATCATCGTCAATATTTTTCTCACCCAATGCCAAGAGCTGGTCGAGCAATGTTTCCGCGTCGCGCACGCAACCCTCTGAATGGCGGACGATTGAAGAAGCGACAGTCGGCGATAATTTCACATTTTCCGATTTTGCCAAAAACTGCAACCGCTCCGCCAATGAATCGGGTGAAACACGCCTGAAATCAAAACGCTGGCAACGTGAAATGATCGTAACAGGGACTTTATGCAATTCCGTGGTCGCCAGGATGAAAATCGCATACAGCGGGGGTTCCTCCAATGTTTTTAAAAGCGCGTTCCATGATTCCGGCGTAAGCATATGCGCTTCATCCAAAATATACACTTTGAATTTTTTGCTGACAGGCGCAAAACGCACGTGCTCGATAATCGCCTCGCGCACATTATCAATGCCGCGATTCGAAGCCGCGTCAATCTCAATGATATCCAAAGCGCGGCCGCCTTGGATTTCACGGCAAGAGTCGCATACGATACACGGTTCCCCGTCTTTCAGCGCCAAACAATTGACAGCCTTTGAAAAAATCCTCGCCAAAGTCGTTTTTCCCACGCCGCGCGGACCGGAAAAAATATACGCGTGCCCGATTTTTCCGGTGTCAGCCTCTTTGCGCAATGTTTCCTTTACCGTTAGCTGATCCGTAATATCCCCGAAAATCTGCGGCCTGTATTTGCGACTAAGTGACATAGAAGTGCATACCGTATCGCGTAAGCTGATGCTAGTCAAAAAAGCGATTTTCTACTTTCACATCCGTGAAAAATAAAAATAAACCTTCTGGATTCCAGCCTGCGCTGGAATGACAATGAAGGTTTTTTAACTTTCTATACCACCAACTACTAACTACCAACTACCCACTAATCAGCTCTTCTTAATCACATTCTCTACCGCCGCCCAGCGCGATGGGGCGCTTTTTGGGATCAGAACTACCACGTCATCGCCGACTTGCCCTTTGAAATATGAAATGGAAGCGGGTAAAACGCTGTATTTCTTACCCTCGGCAACAACCTTCCATGTCTGGGTGTTCTCATCTTTTATTAGTGTCCCTACGATGCGCTCCCGTTCAATCGGGCCGATTTGCTTAAATACGAATCCGCCGCTCGGTTGGATCGTTAATTTCAAAATATCACCTTCAACCAATTTGGATTTTGAAGCGTAATTTTGGGGCACCAAATACTGGTGGCCGTCAGAGCCCACCATATTCTGTCCGTCAAACACTCCCTCTACAATATGGCTATCGTTGACCAAACCTGCAAATTCCTCGCTTAGCGAGGTTGTCTTATCTGTTAATTTATCGATATCAGCAGCTTCAGCGCCCCCTGACATCAATTTTTCAAGTTGTGCAAGCCCTTCGCGCAAATTATCTATCAATTTTTTTGCTAAAACAAATTTCGTATCAAGTGCGTTGATCGTTGCCTTTTCTTCACCCGAATCGGCTTCCGAAAGCTCGAGTTCTTCATCGTGATCCGTCATTTTGTTTTTGGCCATAACCTTTCTCGCCCACCCAAGGCGAAGTTATACACAGACAGAATAGCACACTATTTTGATATGGCAAATTGTGTCAAGCCCCCTATGATGCAAAAATTCCAAGCACCAAATTCCAAATTCAAAACAAATTTCAATTATCAATCTCCAAATTGTCCCCATACCAGCTACTTTCCATCATTCGTCATTAGCCTCTTCTGTGAACATATCCACACCCGCGGCGCTCTCCTGCATTTCAGCTTCGATTAATTCTCGCTTGCGGCCGTATTTAAATCGCGACAGCTCGCGGATCATTCCGGCCAGTTCTTTTTCAGCCGGACCCGGGCGCGGAGCAAAAATCACTTTCATGTTGAACGGACGGCTAGCGGTATTGTCAATCAGTAATTTGATGTTGGCCGTCAATGACTCAACATTTACCAGATCATATTCGTTAAACACCGGCGCGAATTCCTTAACCAAGAACTCTGCGTCTTCAGGGCCGATTCGGAATGCGGCCATTGTTCCGACGTTGCCGAAAATCGCATCTCGTATAGCAGTGTCTTTGATTGCGCCGGTCGTGAGCTGGCCGATGAACTGGTGTGCGATAATTAAATTCAACCCGTACTTTCGCGCTTCTGATAAAATCGCGCTGATTGAATCAGTTAGGAAGTTCTGGAACTCGTCGATGTAGAGATAGAAATCTTTACGCTCGGCCTCGGGAATTTCAGCGCGTTTCAAAGACGCATCGAGTATTTTTCCTACTATAATCATACCGAGCAGATACGCGTTCAAATCGCCGATTTTTCCTTTGGACAATTTCACCAAAATAATCTTGCCTTCATTCATCGCGTCATAAAAATTGAAAGCGCTCTTTTGCTGGCCGATTATCGGGCGCATGTAGTCGTTGTAGATGAACGAAGCGAGCTTTGAAGTGATATAAGGCACCATATTGGCGAGCGAGGCTTCGCCGCCGGCTTTCAGCGCTTCCTTGGTCCAGAAGTTCTTTACTTCCTGACTCTTGCATTTTGACAGTTTGAAATTCCTGAAATCCTCGTCAGCCAGAACGCGCGGCACATCCATCAAAGTATTTCCTGATTCAGGATGGTCCATGTTCAACAAAATTGCATTACGCATGTAAGTTTCAAACATCGGACCGCCGGTAGCTTTGAGGTCGTAAAGCTTGTCGAAAATCTTCAGCATTTCATTGATTACGAATGTCCTTAAATGCGGAGAGCCCGGATCAAACTCAAGCATGTTCAAACCGATCGGACGTTCGTGATCTGACGGATCAAACAAAATCACATCTTCCGCTCTTTCTCGCGGCACATGAGTTAAGCATTTATCTATAAAGTCTCCGTGCGGATCAATTAAGCACACTCCGCGTCCTTCCATGATATCTTGACGAATCATGGATTCCATGAGCGCCGTTTTACCGGAACCGGATTTACCAATGATATAAAAATGCCGCCGCCGGTCATCCGGTTTCATGCGGATCAGGTATTCGTGTCCACGATATTCGGATTTGCCCAAGATAACGCCCTCTGTCGGAAGATTTGTCGGCGGCAAGGCGCGGCGCGATAACAGCCAGTTGATTTTCGGCGTTTCCGTCGTTGGCAAGGGCATGTGATAAAGCGATGCCATTTCTTTGGAATTCAAGACAATGCTGTAACGCGTGTCAAAATGCCGATAGATGAAATGCCTGACCAGGATAGTCTGGAAGCGCGGCATGGATTTCACGAATGAATTTCCGTATTCGTAGATGTTGTATTGGCCGTAAGCGCCGAGAATATCGTTTAAATAACGTTGCGCCTTGGTTTGGTCGGACGCAGAAACAATAATTCTGACGTTCACATCCAATCCAGCCAGAGAAGCTTTTTCCTCCAAGCCTTTTACCATTTCCTCTTCCAATGGCGACAAACGATAAATTTCTTTGGTTTTTTCTTCGCCCGGTTTGGCAGTACTGGCGAAACTTTTCAGTTCTTTGCCAACACTGCTTGCGATTCCGCTTTTCACATCCTTCAATTTTTTGCCCTGTTGCATCTCTTTAGCCATGTGAATCCCCTGCTTTCGCCATTTAGATTTGGCGCTGCGGATTATGTATTGGACTGCAGCACCGTCTTCACCAGTGATTTTAGACAAAGCATTGGTGATGGAATTGAGAGGATCCGACTCGAGCTTGTCATAAGTTTTAATCGGAAAAGCGTCTTCCCGACGGAATTTCAGGTAACTGCCCATGACGACCCCGCTCGGCGTAAAGATGTTGTAATCCGGAACCTCGTCAATTTGCGCGTGCGGATATTGGGCATGCAGCTGCTCTTCGATGAAGTTTCGGTATTCTTGCGGGATTGTAACGTAAAATGAAATTTTGTCGTGATGGACAACCATCTCAAAAGCAAAATGGTCGCTACGACCGAACAGCCAGGTAAAAATTCCGCTTTCTGCCTTAAAGGCGCCTAGTGTTGCGAACAGCGTTTCCATGACGCCGATTAGTTCTTGGATTTGCTGTTGCGATTTATTTTGTTCATCCTCTTTTTTGACTTCTTTCGGCACGCGCACCAAAAGCACCTGCATATTGAAGGCACTGCGCGCACTGCCGCTGCGGTTGTAGGCGCGGCGGATGGCGAAGACCGCGAATGCTAAAATCGCCGCAAAACCGAGGAAAACTGCGATTAAAACAACTATAGGATTGATAAGCAGCGAAGCATAATCAAATGGAGCTTCGACCGCGGTCGGTTCAAAGATGTCAACCTGTAACAGCGGGAATATCATGTCTTTTTAATTAGATCTTCTTTACGCGCTTCAGCGTATTCGATGATTTCATCCGTTTTAATTTTAGCCTCCTGCTCAAGGAAAAAACGGTTGATCTTGGGAACGGTCAACAGCCAGTCGCGCAACAATCGGACAATTCTGGCAACTTTCAACTTCAAATTACGCACCATGCCGGAGATTTCTTGGGCGGCTTCTTCACCCTTTTTTCTAAACAACGGTTTGGCATTATCAGGCAACTCGGCATAAAGTCCTCCCAAATCATGCTCCATAATCCGTTCAATATTTAACAGCACTTCATCTTTTTTAATGATAGCCGCTGGTTTTTTTACTGGTTTCGCGGCAACCGCCCGAGGCTCTGCTTCTTGTGCCGGTTTTTCAAGCGCTTTTTCTTCCGTAGGCTTTTCCAGAAAATGCTCTTTTGATTCGGGCGATTGTTCGTAAGTCATTTCGTCAGCCTCCAAATTACTGACCTCTTGATTCGAAACAACCGGCTTTTCCAAAGCTTCGGTTTTCTCTATAGCGGCGTTGTCTGCCATGGCAATATGATAGCATATTCAACTTGAAGGGCGGAGGGGCTTAGGGCAGAAGGTCAGGGGAGAGTCCTACGTCCTAGGTCTGCTTCAAAACAGATTCCAAATTCTAGATTCCAGATTCTACTTTACTCATGCTATAATGTTTCCGTGCCAGCAAAAAAAAGACATAACATCGAAAGCCTGACTTTTAAAAACCTTGAATGGGTTTATGTTTCAGGCAATGCGGATGAGGATATCAATGCTTTAAAGAAGGGTTTTAATTTGCATCCGGTTGATTTGCGCGATGTCCTGCCGCCGCTTCAGCGTCCGAAGCTTGTGCCTCGGGAGGATTATATTTTTATGATTTTGCTTTATCCGGTTTTCGACGCTGATAAAGGAACTGTAAGTTCGTCTGAAGTGGATTTTTTCATTTTTAAAGACAGATTGATAACAATCAACAGCGGCCGTTTGGCGCCGCTGCAAAAGTTTTTTAACTCGCTGAAAAAACAGCATGGCAAAGCGCACAGCGCCGAACCTGTTGATGTTTCAGACGTATCGCATTTGATATACCGCATTTTAAACGATTTGATGGAAAGCGTTTCCCCGATGATTATTGATTTTTCAAAAGACATCGACCTAATCGAGGACAGACTCTTTAAAGAATTTGAAAAAGGCTTGATTCAGGAACTGCTTCGGGTAAAAACAAATATCGTGAATGTCAGAAAAGCGATTCAAGGCCATAAAACCGTCATCAGAAAGTTGATCGAATATGCACAAAACCGCATTCCGATAAAAAAGCTGGAAGTGTATTTTGACCGTTTGGTTGAACAGACAAAAGAGATCTGGGACGTGCTTGAGGTGGAGCGCGATACCATCAATGCTCTGCATGAAGCCAATGTTTCACTGATTGATTTCCGCATCAATGAAATCATGAAAACTTTGACACTGTTTGCAGTGATAGTTTTCCCTCTGACGCTTTTGGCGGCGATTTTCGGCATGAATTCCAAATATATGCCGTTCGTCGACGGCCGTTACGGTTTTTGGATTATCCTCGGCTTAATGGCAGCCGGTGTGGTCGCAATGGTATTTTACTTCAGGAAGAAGGGGTGGCTTTAGGAATCGCTTTTTGCCCTTCCGCTGTATCTTCAACCGACCAGCCGCGTTTGGCTATTTCATCACGCAATTTGTCCGCTTCGACCCAGTCTTTTTCGTTTCTCGCCGCTTCTCGTTGAACGAGAAGCTCTTGGATGTCTTTTGCGATTTTAACCGGCTTTGAGACGTATTTTTCCAAACCAAGGCCGAGAATCTTATCCATTGCCATAAGCGTCTCTGCTTTCGCACTTGTCGGATTATCCGAATCAACCATCTTCCACAACACAGCCAGCGCTTGGGGTGTATTCAGGTCGTCATCCAAAGCGGCGTAAAATTCCGCTTCCAAATCTGCACATCCTGTTTTCGGCTTTTCCCAGTCCTGAACAATCACGCGCAATTTTGTCAGCGCATTCTGCGCAGCTTGCAATGCATCAAATGTGAAATTCTGTTTTTGGCGGTAGTGCGCGCCAAGGAAAAAATAACGTACGGCCAGCGGATCAAAGCCCTTTTTCTCAAGATCATCGAGCGTAAAAATGTTCCCGAGAGATTTGGACATCTTTCGTCCGTCTACGAGTAAAAACTCGACATGGAACCAATAATCAGCCAACGGCTTTCCGTACGCGGCCACGCTTTGCGCGATCTCGTTTTCGTGGTGGACCGGAATGTGGTCAACACCGCCAGCGTGGATATCGAACGGTTGGCCGAGATATTTTTCCGCCATGGCCGAACATTCTATATGCCATCCGGGAAATCCCACTCCCCACGGACTCGGCCATTCCATCTGGCGCTTACTGCCCACGGGACTAAATTTCCATAGTGCAAAATCCGTCGGGTTTTTCTTTTCCGGATTTGCCGCCACGCGCGCTCCCGCTTCTTTTTCCTCAAGGGGCTGGCCGGAAAATTTGCCGTAATCCGGAAATTTTGACGTATCAAAATACACGCCGTCGCTTGTATTATATGTGAACCCTTTTTTCTCCAACTCCTCAATCAGTGCGATTTGCTCTTTGATGTGCTCTGTAGCTTTTGGCGCTTTAGTCGGCGCGAGAATTTGCAGCCTTCTTGAATCTTCAAAAAACAATTTTGTAAATTTTTCCGCGATTTCTCTGGCCGTGGATCCTGTTTCCGCAGAAGCTTTCTCCAACTTATCCTCGCCTTCATCTGCATCATCAGTCAAATGGCCGACGTCCGTAATGTTCATCACATGCTTTACAGAAAATCCGTCGTGTTCCAAAACGCGGCGGAGAACGTCCTCCATTATATATGCTCGAAAATTCCCGATATGCGCGCGTTGATACACAGTCGGTCCGCAAGCATACAAGCCAATTTTACCGGCTTGAAGCGGCTTGAGTTCCTCTTTTTTTCTTGAGGGTGTATTCCAAAGTCGAATCATGTCAAAATCCTATCACAGCGCTAAAATTCACAACAGACAAGACCGTCAACAACATTTGAAGCGTTTTTCCTGACTCCGGTCATGAATTTTCCGTTGTTGCATTGGAATGTGCCGGATCCGGACGGAATAAGCTGGATACTGCATGATGAGGGTTGGTTGTTGCCCGCAACAACATCTCCGCCAATCGACAAATCTCCGTTGCCGAAAAAACTGTAGTTATAGAATCCCACCTTGCCGTAAATTCCCGAATCCGAATTTTCGCCGTAAACTCCCTGAATTCCGCCTACTCCGTAAACTCCGTTAATACCGTTTCCGTAAATCCCAGTGTCACCATAGCCTACATAACCGAATCCTGTTTGGTTGTTGTCAATGCCAAAAACTCCGGCCAAATCCCCTCTTGCATCCGCCCCATAACGCGACCCTGTCAGCTTTGCGCCATTGGAGCCGCCAATGCCGATCAGAGCGTCGCCGGTTTCTCCGGTTTCAATCACTGCTTTGACGCCCTCGAGTTTGCCGGTTGCGAAGACTCCGGTTTTGTTGCCTCTAAAGTTTCCGCCTTCCGAGTTCACTCCGGTCCCTTCAGCCGCTACTCCTTGTGCAGTGCCTTGAAACGAACCGCCTATCGATCCATTAAAACCTCTTACAGCCGTGCCCGAACCTGCTATAGAAGTCTGCGAATAAATGCCGTAATTATCGCCAACGAACCATCCGGCATATTGGTTGGCTTCAGCTTTAACTCCAACTCCGCCCGCAGTGCCGGTTTTAGCGTAAATCGAGATGGCATCCGCACTAGGGATGACCTGTAGCATTCCTGTCATTGTGTCGCCCGGCACATTTACGTAAATAGCATCGAGTTCTGGCTGGTCAACCCTGATTGTGCCCATATTTGTAATCGGTCCTCCGGTAAGTCCGAAACCAGTATCAACTTCCTTAACTCCGGAGCTGTTGTCAACATATTGCTTGGTTGCGGCGTCCAACGGCGCTACAGGATTTCCGCTTAGGGTCAAAATCCCTGTCATCGTGTCTCCGCCAAGTTGTACAAACGGGCCGCCTCCGCCGCTGACGATATTATCCACATATTGCTTTGTTGCAGCTTGCAAGGCTTGCGTCGGATCGGTATTCAATAACAAGTCGCCGGTCATGGTGTCGCCGCTTATTTGTACAAACGGGCCGGTAACTCCTCCGGTGGCATTGTCCACATATTGTTTTGTTGCCGCATCCAAAAGTCCTATCGGATCTCCGCTTAGAGTTAATATGCCGGTCATAGTGTCTCCGGAAAGTTGGACATATTCTCCGCCATTGTGAGCTGCAACATCATCCACATATTGTTTAGTAGCCGCATCCAATGGTCCGACTGGATCGCCACTTAAAGTCAACAAACCGGTCATGATGTCGCCGCTTAACAAAACAAACGGCCATTCACCATCACCATTTGCCAAATCATCAACATACTGTTTTGTTACCGCGTCTAAAGGTCCGATTGGATCGCCGCTCAAAGTCAGAACCCCTGTCATTGTATCTCCGCTAAGTTGGACGTATGGTCCGCCTCCTCCGCCGGACGGCCATGTGGTGAGGCAATCTTTGGGATTTCCAAGAGCATCTAGGTAGCAAAACTCATAGGCTGAAACTCTTCCGTCAGCGCCGTCGGTATTGTCTGTCTTTATGTCGCCGATTACGTTGAGGGTAAAACTTTTCGGACCCCAGTTGCCAATGTTTAGCGATGTATCTTGATTCCCCTGAAAATCCACTCGCAGGGCTTTGCCGTCTCCCATGTAATAATCTCCGCCGATTCTTGCAGATCCGGCCACGTTATATTCTGTAGCGGATTGTTTGCTGTTCGGATTTGCTGCAGGAATGTTCCAGATCACTCCGGGGACATTGCCAAGCGGCGGCGGTTGCGAAGGTCCTATAAAAGCGGCTTGTGCCGGAGTAACTGTGAGTAATACAAAAACAATGGATACAATCCAATTTAAACGTTCTTTCATACACGACAATTATATCATAGAAAATAAAAAGGCCCTTGTTTTTCAAGAGCCGGACGAGAGATTGCTATTGGCAATCTGCGTGAGATATTTTTACTCCTCCCGAGCCATCGCCTACCAGGTAGTGCGTTTTCGAGTTCGCAATCCTAAAGACGTTGCGTGGGGCTGACGTGCCAAACGTTGATAGCGACGCAGGGTATGCATCTTTTCCGTCTGCGAGACGGATCTTGCCGACGTAAGCAGCTTCATCAGCGCTAAGAACCAGAGTTGCATGGGGACCGCCGGTCCAAACCGCGGCACCGGCCTCATCTGTTCCGACGAGTTGCGAAGACCATATTGTGCCGTCATACCGCATGACTACTGTCTTGAAAACCCCGCTGTCCTTCTTCGAACCGACCGCGACAACGTGGCAGGCATCAGTACCGTGGACGGAAATAAGCCCACCTGACGGCAATCCGACATCTGCAGGCTTGTCCATTGTCCACGCATTCCCATCATAGTGGTACAAGAGACCTTGGCTGTCATTGTTGGCTTCTAGCGTCCAACCAACCACCCACAACTCGTTGCCATAGCCCCAGATGTCTGCCGGCCATGTTCGCGGCAGGACGATTGGTAGCTTCATGTCTATCCAGGATGCACCGTTCCAATGGAACACGACATTTTGCCGATTGTTCGCGTCAGTTTCGTCGCCGTTGTAGCCGAGGATGTAGAGGTTGCTCGAACCCGTGCCCCAGATTGCTTGGTAGTGGCCGCCGTAGATGCCGATGACTGACGGAGTATTCGGGACTTTTGCCCAGCTTGAACCGTCATAGTGGAGCAGAATGCCATCGAGAATTCCTTGGGGGCCGCGTCCGACAGCAAAGACATCATTCGGCGCGAAGCCGGTGATCTCGTAGAGGATCTTGGAGGCAGGAGCCGTCATCTCTGTCCATCCGGAGCCGGATGAGTGAATGATGCGGCCGACGCTGTAGTCTCCGCCAACTGCGAACATATCCGTAACTGACGAGCCCCAAACTCCGTAGAGCAGTGAGAATGTGAATGGCGCCGGTTCCTCTGTCCAAGCGCCGCAAGAAAAGGCCGATCCGCTTTGCCAAGTAGGGCATAGCGTTCCAGACGAGCTGGAAGATGAGCTGCTGGAAGACGAGCTGGAACTTGACGAACTGCTAGATGAGCTGCTGGAAGACGAGCTGGAACTGCTCGACGAGCTACCGCTTGAGCTTGAACCCGACGAGCTGGAAGTTGAGCCGCCTCCTCCGCCGACTCCGCCAAAGCCAGCCACTCCGCCGCAAGCGCCTGCTCCGCCACCGCCCTGCTGGTATCCGCCGGTTCCTGCTGTTCCGCCATTGCCGGCGCCTCCGCCAATTCCTGCGCTTCCGCCTGAATTTTCAGTGCCGCCGCCAGAAGACGCGCTGGATGTTCCGCCGCTTCCGCCGCTCGAGTTACCTGCGGCTCCGCATTCGGATACGCAGGTCGAATTGGACTTTGACGCGCTATCCGTACAACTTGCGGCCAGAATGAGAGTAGATGTCGCAAATACCGCGAATCCTTTTTCGATCAGCGTATTCACTTTTTTCTCCGGTTATTTCGGGAAGAGTTTTTACTTTTAAAGGTGCGTTATTCTGCTTTCTCTATACTCTGATTTTTGACTTCCGTCAATCGTCAACGGTAACTTTTTAATGTTAAACCGGGCAAGGAATGATATACTCCTTTGGTATGCATACTAAGATAACATCCTACAGCCGGTATATTTTGGCGGTTTTGTGCGTATCAGTGGTCTTTACAACTATCGCACTGATCGCATTAAATGCCGCTTTTCAGCAAAGAAACTTCGGCTCAAAGCTTCAATTGTCGAGTTCAGGCTGTACAGACAATGATTTGCAAATGGCTTTTGGCTCCGGTTATCAAGCCGCGCGGCAAAATCTAATGGATAAAGGACTGCTCATCGGAGAATTGGATCCGAAGTATTTAACCGGCGTTGTAACTAAAAACGACGATTCAGGTCTGTTTGTAATGCAGACAAGCCTCGACTCTGTTCCGGCGGTTGACGGGGTTGAAGACGAACGTCAAATCATAATCTCTCCAACAACGAAGTTCTATTCTGAAACGTCAAAATCGAGTGAAGACTTTGCGCGAGAACTTGAAGCTTATGCCAAGATTTCGCTAACTGAAAATTCAAATCCCGCGCCTCTGCCTGTAATTAAAAAAGCGGCAACACTAACCGATATTAAAGTTGGCGACAAAGTAAAAATATTATCCGAACAATCCGTCAGATTTGCGCCGTTAATCCAAGCTACGCAAATTAATATCCTGCCGCAGTAGCGATAGTTAATCATCATAACTCGACGAACGCCGAATATAAGAAAGAAAAGTCATAAACAGGATAGGTGCCAAAATCCAAACCGTTCTTCCTTCGGAACTCAAAAATACTAACCTCGTCAAGCCGTTGATATTTTGCATGACGTTTAAAGGCAGCAGATTCAGGATGATGCTTATCAATAAACCGGCCGGTAAAACGCTATAAATAATCGCGAACCACCAAGCGCCGGCTGATAATCTGCGGCCTGCCGCGCTCCACAATCTGTTACGCATAAACACATAAAACAAGATTCCGAAAACCAATAGAAACGCGAGCGGCATCAGTAATGACGAGCTGGCTTCAGTCAGTCGGTCCCTTAACCAGTTAAGATAAGGGATATTGGTTACCACGCCAAAGGCCACATACATCATTATCATTAATAGCGTGATTTGTTCACGTTTTAACAAAAGTCCGTAAAGCGCGGCACTAATTGCAAAAAGCAGGAAAATAAAAAGGTCAAACCCTGAGGTGCTCCAATTTATTGATGCCAAATACGAAAGCGCTTCACTCATGAAAAACATTATAGCAATTCCGGCGGACTATGTCCGCTCCACTAGCTGAAGAGACGTTGCAAAATTTACAACTTCCGTCATTGCGAGGAGTCCGACGACGCGGCAATCTCCGGTTTCCGCGCTAAAAGATACAACCGCTCTTCACTTCTTTATGCTCTCGATTACGAATTCAGAAAGTTTCGCATCGGGCTCGCTCAAATTAAAAGCGGCCTAAATCATTAAGCCGCAGAATTTATTCTTTACCGGCAAGCAACGCGATCGGGAGCAGATCCGATAGCTTGCGGATAGACAAGCTCTTCCACCGTTGGTTCGGCAGTGCCATATCTCAAGTTGGCGACCTTTGCCAACTCAATGGAAGGAACCTCGTCACGATGGAATGCTAGAAAATGGACGCACAGCGAAGTTGTGATGAGGCTGCCTGTCTCACCCTGCAAAATCAGCTCTTCACCAGAATCCCTTACGCCGCAAGAGCAGGTTGTGATTCCGTGTTCGCACGAAACTCGCCGGCATTTTCGCAACGCGGCTGTCATCATACTGGTCAACTGGTCGATCACGGGTGTGTCTAATGCGTTGTTTTTCGGCACGATACGCAACAGATCGTAACCATTCGTCATCGTTTCCCCCCAGTTATGTTATTTTAGTTAAATGTACACAAAATTTCATAGCTCGGCGTAGCGTTTTAGTCAAGACCCGTAAGGTAATAAAAAAACCCGCATGGCGACATACCATGACCGCTTTCAGGTTTTGGCGGCGGCGAAGCAACTGCTTCAGGAACGCCATGATGAGGTCTTGATTGACCCCGCGCTCGTGAGCTTCATCCACCACAACCACGCCGTAGCCAGGATGCTTTCGGTCGCCATGCAGATCCGGATGATCGTACCGCCCAAGTCGCAACCGTTGTTTTTCGGCTACGTACAGGGCTAGCGACATTGCGGCAATACGGCGGGGTTCGGTAACCCCGATCATGCCGCCTTGGTCGAGCTTGGCTCGGAGCAACATGGCCGGAACTTCAGTTGATTTCTCAGCATCGGTTTCAGCCGCCTCGACCACCACCCGATGGTCACTCATGGCCTGAACAATCTGCTGTTCGAACTTGAGAATCGGCAGTTTTTCGTCCACTGTTTCCTCCTTGACCTCGTATGATCAAACGAGAGGTTTTTTATTTGGGTTTTTAAGTATTTATAAGGATTTCAAAGTACGCAAAACCTAGCCGTTTTATAACATATTAATACGGCCTCAAAAAAACTCTTGAGAATAATTATAATCCTTGCTCGCGCAGGCGTTCGAGAGCCTGTTTCTGCTCGCGGCTTAACTTTTTCTCGACTTTTGCCTCGATTGTTATCAAATGGTCGCCGCGGCCGGATGAACGCATGTAAGGCACGCCTTTACCGCGCAGTTTAAAAACCGTGCCCGCCTGCGTCGCTTCCGGGACTTTCAGTTCAACAGGCCCGTCAACCGTATCAACCTGAATCTTGCCGCCAAGCGCCATCAATGAGTACGGAATGTGTACGATGGATAAAATATCATTTCCCTCCCTTGTAAAATTCGGGTCGCGCTTAATTCTGATACGGATAATCAAATCGCCGGGCTGTCCGCCAACTCCCGGATGCTCGCCTTCCCCAGCCATCCTCATCGCCTCATTTTCAGAAATTCCGGCAGGGATATTTACTTTAATTTCCTTCATTATTTTCATAATACCGAAACCCTTGCACGTATTGCACGGCTGTTCCGGTTTTTCGCCTTTTCCCATGCACTCTTCGCAAATGACCTGTTGCTGTATCGCCCCGAAAAAACTTTTCTGCACACGATTGACAAAACCGCGGCCGCCGCAATTTTTACAGCTAATATTTTTAGAACCTTTTGCAGCCCCGCTTCCGGCGCACTCGGAACAGGCATCATGTTTGTATAATTTCACGATTTTATCCGCGCCAAAAACCGCCTCTTTAAAATCGAGTGTTACATCAACTTGAATATCCTGCCCGCGTTTCTGCCTATGCTTGCCTCCAAAACCGAACATGCCTCCCAAAATATCGCCGAGATCGCCAAAATCTTCAAAATTTACATTGAATCCTCCGGCTCCGAATGGCGAGCCGCTGAATCCTCCGGCGCCCATGCCGCCTTGCTCAAACGCCGCCGATCCAAAACGGTCGTATTGCGCCCGCTTATTCGAATCGCCTAAAACTTGGTAAGCGTCATTTATATCTTTAAATTTCTGACCATCGCCGCCTTTGTCAGGATGGTGTTCGTGCGCCAAACGACGGTAGGCTTTTTTGATTTCATCAGCCGACGCAGTCTTTTGAACCCCTAAAATTGAATAATAGTCTTTTCCCATTTTGAAATTAATTTGCCAGCAATTTTGGTTCACCGGCTTCTTGAATCACCCCGAATTGCGCTTCATATTTATGGACGTTGTCTTTTAGCGCATTCATGATGCGTTTCATATGAGCGGGCGATACGATAAGCCTCGAAACCAGTTCGCCCTGCGGAGGAAAAGCTAACATGAAATCCAATATAAATTCCTCTCTCGCATGGCTGACCTGCATCATATTCGCGTATTGGCCGCGCAATGTATGGTCATTCGCTTTTATGTTGATGTCTGACATAGTGAGGGTGGTGAGTTTGTAGTGAAGGATGAATGACGAAATCCGAATGACGAATGACGAATTAAGGAAAAAATTTACAATTATCAATTTTCAATTTCCAATGATTGGGATAAAAACGTTTGGAATTTTGGTAATTGGAATTTGGGATTTGGTGCTTGGAATATAATTTCCCACCCGTCATTCGTATTTTCGTAATTTCGTCTAAAATTCGTATTTTCGTAGGTACTCGTACTTTCGTAGACTGAAATTTTATTTCTTTTCTTCGAATTCCCCTTCTTTTGGTTCTTCTTTGGACTCTTCTTTCGGCTCTTCAGGCGCTCCCTGCTCTGCGTTTCCGGCTGCCTGCTTGGATTGTTCATACATGGCCGCGCCGATTTTCTGGGCAGCTTCAGCCAATTCCTCGCCGGCTTTTTTCATGGCCTCGACATCTTCAGTGTCTTTCAGCTTCTTTAAAGCCTCGATTTTTTCTTCGACGGCTTTTTTATCCTCATCGGAAATCTTTGCCTGCCCTGTGCTTTTCGAAGGATCACCTGCCTCTTTCAGCATTTTCTCCGTTGTATAAATCATTGACTCCGCCATATTCCGCGCTTCAACCAAAGCATGCCGCTTGCGGTCTTCCTCAACGTGGGCTTCGGCGTCTTTCTTCATCTTTTCAATTTCTTCATCTGACAAATTCGTGGTGGCGGTTATCGTAATTTTTTGCTCTTTTTTCGTGGCTTTATCCTCCGCCTTAACCGACAAAATTCCGTTCGCGTCAATATCAAACGTAACTTCAACTTGCGGAATGCCACGCGGCGCAACAGGAATTCCAGATAGCGTGAACCTGCCGAGCGAACGGTTGCCTTCAGCTATCTCGCGCTCGCCTTGCAAAACATGAATTTCCACTGATGTCTGTCCGTCGGCCGCAGTAGAGAAAATCTGCGACTTGGAAGTCGGGACGGTTGTGTTGCGCTCGATGAGTTTTGTCATCACTCCGCCGAGGGTTTCCAAGCCCAACGACAACGGAGTAACGTCCAAAAGCAAGAGCTCGCCCTTGATGTCGCCCTGCAAATTTCCAGCTTGCACTGCCGCGCCAATGGCCACGACCTCGTCCGGATTAACCGTAACGTTCAGCTTTTTCCCGAAAAATTTTTCCACTGCACTTTGCACAAGAGGCATGCGCGTCATTCCTCCGACCATGATTATTTCATTAATGTCGCCGGTTTTCATGCCTGCGTCAGCCAACGCCTTTTTGCACGGCTCAAGCGTTTTTTCAACCAACTCTGAAACAAGCTCCTCGAGTTTGGCACGCGACAATTTCAACAGCATGTGCTTGGGGCCGTTGGCATCGCTAGTGATGAACGGCTGGTTGATCTCCGTATCGACCGCGCTTGATAATTCGATTTTGGCTTTTTCCGCCGCTTCTTTGATTCTTTGGATTGCTAAAACATCTTTGGACAAATCAATACCCTCCTGCTTTTTAAATTCTTCTACAATCCAGCGGATAATCACTTGGTCAAAATCATCGCCGCCGAGATGCGTATCGCCGTTGGTCGCGCGGACTTCCACGGTGTTTTGGTCGGTTGCAGTATCAAACGCGATTTCCAGGACGGAAACGTCGAAAGTCCCGCCACCCAAGTCATAAACCACGATCTTCTCATCCTTTTTACGGTCAAAACCATAGGCTAAGGCCGCGGCTGTCGGCTCATTGATAATACGGCTGACTTTCAGGCCCGCAATCTCTCCTGCGACCTTGGTGGCCTGCCGCTGTGAATCGTCAAAATATGCCGGCACCGTAATTACAGCCTCTGTTATTTTTTCCCCGATTTTAGCTTCGGCGTCAGTCTTCATCTTTTGCAAAACCATGGCGGAAATTTCTTCAGATGCATATTCTTTGCCGTTCATTACAACTCGGACGCCGTCGCCTTTTTGCACGACTTTATACGGCAGCCATTTTACGTCGCGCTGGACTTCAGCATCATTCCAGCGCCGTCCGATCAAACGTTTGACCGAAAACAAAGTATTTTCAGGATTAACAACGGCTTGG
>JAHJFW010000065.1 GCA_018824765.1 Patescibacteria group bacterium | reverse complement strand
ACTTGCCGTTTTTCTTCGTGTTGTAAGGCGAATTAGCCGCCATTTCCCAACCCACAGGCAGAATGCGTGCGTAACGCAGTTTGGCTAAGTTGGACGCGCAATAAGCGCGCTGATAACACGAGGGATCGGTGTTGTTTTTTACGTCGGACTCGGGAATCAATTCCCAATCCTTATGCAAATATGCGGCATTGGCCGGCGGCTCGCCGTTTAGGCTAACAAGCGCGGCATGGCCGACGGTATAAGCTCCGGTTTCTCCCGAGGTGCGCAAGGCAGTGGCAAAAGCGTCGTCCATGGCGCAATTCCAAATTCCTCTTGGCGTCGGACAGCCTGCCAGTTCAACTACGAAATCGCGCTGATCGCTTGAAATAAGGTTTGGAGTCAATAGGTCGGATAAGACGATTCGCGCTGAAGCCACATTGGCATTTCCGGCGGCTTCGGGATTGGCGAGATCAAGATTCAAAGCGGCGACATCTGAATTCGAAGATGTCAAGCCCTTAAAAAGCTTATCCAACAAACCCGAGGCCAAAGTGGAAATAAATGTGGAGGCGGTTAATACGCCCAACTGTGCAAAACCGACTTCAAAAGCGACGGACATGATGGCTCCATAGTTCAAATCCGCTCCTTCTTTTGCCATGGCGGGTAAATTGTATGCATCCAATGTTTTTTTAATTTCTTGCGACGGAGTCGTAATGTTTCCGCTGATTACATCTTTAACCTGCTTTAACCCGCCGGTTTCAAACCGGCTGTAAACGGAAGACGTCAACGCATGGGATTTCTGATTTATATATGCGTTGTTAATGGTGTAGGTTACGTTTAAATCATTTCCTTCGGGTGAATACAGAGGCGCAATTACATCCGTAACCTCTTTAATGTTTGAAAAAGACGCCTTGGTGTCCTCCCAAGCCTTCCCAACCTGA
Source organism: Patescibacteria group bacterium (assembly GCA_018824765.1). Lineage (GTDB taxonomy): Bacteria > Patescibacteriota > Patescibacteriia > 2-12-FULL-60-25 > 2-12-FULL-60-25 > JAHJFW01. Next base: position 2,118 of record JAHJFW010000065.1, on the reverse strand, counting down.
GCCAAAGTACAGGTTACCGGCAGTTCGTCAGGCGGATGGATACCGCTTAAAGACAGTTGCAAATTGAGCGGATTAATGGGTTGGCAGATATCAAATCCCAAAGCATTGAATGCTTCCGAATTTAAACTGCTGATAAACTGGTTGCCGACATTTTCCATCACGTCCAACATATACCGGTCATAATCTTTTTCCCAAAACATCGGATACTGGCCGGCATCTCCTGTCAAGATCCGCATTGCCGCATCTTTCGCAATGCGCTGGGTAAAAACCTGAAAGGCATTCATCAAGCCGATCACACCGCCCATTGTAAGAGTGTATGGAATAACATTAATCTGCTTTTGAATTTCTTCATATAAATTACTCATAACCATGGCCGGCGTACCTGCCCCTGCTCCGGGATTGGGTAAATTATTTTGCGCCTTTGCCACCAAGGGCATAGCCAAATGCAAACCCAAAAAAAACACGAGTCCCAGTTTAATGGAGCGTTCAGCCAATTTTTTAAACCGTGACGACTTTGGATGCATAGGGACTAATTGTTGGTCTGATCAAGCAAATCCGAATTTCCGGCAGTTCCGCCGTTTGAATCCTGCGCTTGGCTTTTTGCATTTTCAACCACGGCTTGATCGTACAACTGCAACAGCTCTTCGTCAGTTATCCCATCCAACACCGCCTGATCAATCTTGCCGCTGTCCTGCAAAACTTTACGGATCGCGATTGGGTCGCGCACCAAACCCGCTTCCAAATCAGTCGAGGTGCTGCCACTAGCATCCTTTATCTGCTGTTTGCTGGCATTTGCTCCGCGTTGAAACTCGGCATACAGCTGATCCCCGCTGAACCCTGAAACATCGGGCAGTAAAAATTGGCTGCTAGTCGCCACCAATGTCAAATCAAGCACAGGGCTGTCGCAGATGCGGCCCTGCATGCAAAGCGGATCCTCTCCTGTTGCCAACTCGACATTATCAGGCAAGCCATCGCCGTCAGTGTCGCGCATATACGGCGAAGTGCCATAAAGTTTTTCCTCGTCATAATCCGACAATCCGTCGCCGTCAGTGTCGCGGCGTTTTGATTCTTCCAACAAGCGCTGATCCGGATTCAAATCGTCGATTATTTGCTTGGCCTGCAAAAATTCACCCTTCTTAATCGTAAACGGATCATTGATGCTGGCGTTAATTTTTATCAATGAAAATCCGAGTGTCATCAACCCAAATAAGCCAAGAAGACTTACGGAAATTTTTTGTTCCCGTGTGAGCGTCTTCCAGCGTATCATCGTATTACTTTGGACTCTTTTATCGTCCATAATCAGAACCTTTCAAGTATAACACAAAAGAATGGCGGGGGGAGGGGTAGCTAAGGGTAAGAATCTGGAATCTAGGCTGAAACAAAAATCTAGAATCTCTATTCTTATCTCCCCGCTCTCCCACCCATTCGTCATTCGGATTTCGTAATTTTCTTCATCCTATTCCTCCCACTTTATCTTCACACTTTTTCCTTTTTCCCGGATCGGGATTCTGATCTCCAGCACGCCGTTTTTAATCGCAGCCTTGGCGCTGTCAGCAGACACGTCATAAGGTAAAACAATGGAGCGGCTAAAGCCTCCCCAATAACATTCGCGATAATACCAATCATCTTCAGAAATCGTTTTGTCGTTTTTGCGCGTTCCCCTGATCGTCAACAAATCGCCATGCACCGAAATATCAAGATCGTCGGGATTAACCCCGGCCGCCAAAGACCTGATCACCAGCTCGTTGTTTTGCTTAAAAACATCCACAGACAACTGACCCTCATTAGAACCTGAAAACCAATCGTCATTAAAAGTGTTGGAAATTTTCATAAAGATGAGTGGAGTATATCAAAAAAAACCGCAACGCGTAATTAAAGATTCGCCTTATTGCGGTTTCAGGGCTCAATTTGTTCAGTCGTGGTCGCGGTTTCGGACAATGCTTCAACGCCGATCAAGCACACTTCCTGCCACGGACGGTAATGGCTTTTAAACAGTTCTTCGTGCACGCTGCCATCCGCGTAAACTACGCGATATTTCAGTTCGGCGTCAGCGCCGGCATGCGCCCTTTCCGTGCATTTCTTCTGCCCCGGCGGCAACTCCAGCGTCTCTATCAGCTT
>JAHJFW010000064.1 GCA_018824765.1 Patescibacteria group bacterium | reverse complement strand
TGGCTCATGTCATCGGCATGGAGATGGCGGCAAATGTCAGAGTTACCAGCGGGCCTGCGCTTGAACGCGTCGGTGATTTAGCCGCGATTTTAACCAACCTCGAAGATGGCGACGTGCTGTTTATAGATGAAATCCATCGGATGAACCGTTCGATTGAAGAAGTTCTGTATCCGGCCATGGAAGATTTTGCGCTGGATATCGTCATTGGCAAAGGGCCGACAGCGCGCACTTTGCGGCTCGACTTGAAACGTTTCACGCTCATCGGCGCAACCACCAGAATGTCCCTCCTCTCCGCGCCTTTCCGCGACCGTTTCGGCAACATCTTCCATTTGGATTTCTACGGCGTGGATGAAATGTGCGCGATTGTTAAGCGCAGTGCCGCAATTTTGGGCATCGCTATCAGCGATGAAGCCGCCCATATTATCGCCACGCGGGCCAGACGCACGCCGCGTGTCGCCAACCGCCTGTTGCGGCGCGTGCGCGATTATGCGCAAGTGCGTGAAGACGGTAATCTCGCTCCGCAGATTGTCGATGACGCGTTGAACGGACTGGAAATCGATCCGCGCGGGCTGGATGAAGCTGACAGAAAAACTTTGCGCGCCATGATCGAAAAATTCAACGGCGGACCGGTCGGCCTCGCCACTTTAGCCGCCTCAACCGCCGAAGACGTTGATACTTTGGAAGAAGTCATCGAACCGTTTTTGTTACAAGAAGGCCTGATCGACCGCACTCCGCGCGGCCGTCTGGCGACTGAAGCCGCTTATACGCATCTTGGCATCGCGTTGCCGCCAAGCCAAATCAGGTTGTAGGTTTTAGGTGATAGGTTAAAGGTTATTGGCGGCGGATTATATCGGATATTGCGCGCGCCGCTCTTAGACTATAAAATTACCCCATGATTCCGCTGTCGATTTTCCTCATAATCTGGCTGGTTCTGCTCTTGGCATATGTCGCCTTGGCATTTATCAGCATCGTCCAAATGATGCGATTTGCATTAGTAGGCAAAATGGCGTATTTCTCGACTTTTATTTTTTTAAGCGTTGCCGCCATTATCATTCTCATCGTATCCATTTATCTGACTACTGTTGATTGGACGCTGAACCTTAGCTTCGGAGAAATAATCACACAGCAAATCCCAATCTTATGATGAACCTGAAAAATCTGCCCGGACAAGCCCCGGACGAAAACGTCGTCAAGGTTTTGAGGCGGCATTGGCTGACGCTGTTGCCATTGGGTTTTTCCCTGCTTTTTATCCTGCTCTTGCCGATTGCTATCGCCATCGTAATCGAAATCATCAAACCCGATCTATATTCCAACCAAGCGTTGACAACCCTTTTGGTTTTAGGCGGCTCCATTTTCCTATTGTTTGCATGGCTTTTTTTATACCAAAATTACATCGACTATTATCTGGACATCTGGATAGTAACTGACCGCAGAATTTTAAATATCGAACAGCACGGACTGTTCGGACGCACGGTTTCAGAGCTGCGTTTGTATCGCGTGCAGGATGTAACGTCCGAGGTTCGCGGATTTTGGAAAACGATGTTTGATTACGGCGAAGTGTATATCCAAACTGCCGGCGAAGAGCAGCGTTTCATTTTTGAAGACATTCCCCATCCCAATGATGCGGCTAAATTGATTCTGGAAATGTCAGAAGTACAACGCAAAAAACACCTCGAAGAGGCGGTGGAAGAATTCGGCATGCCGGATAAGAAGTCCTAGGTCCTACGTCCTAGGTCCTGGGTCTGATGGGCGGTAATTTTGGCGGTAAAGTCGGTGGAAGCGTTGGGCGCGGAGTATTCGGGGAAGCAGATCCGTTCGCATTTTTGTTTAAACGTCCGACCGAAGTGCCGTATTTTGAACCCTCGGCTTTACCCAAACTGCGCGCAAGATAATCGCGGGCAGAAGAAATTTTGTCATTCCCACGTATAGCGGAATCGCGATTAAAAGATTCGGCGCGTTTAGCATCAAGCCGCGCACGCATTTTTTGCACGCGTTTTTCCGCACTTGAAATTTGCGGTTTGGCCGCAGTCTCATTGCGGCCGAAAATATTTTTTAGAAAAGACATGGTGGTAGGTGGTAGTGGGTAGTGCTACTGCTCTACTTCTCTTATTTATACGCTCTCCTTAATTCCGTCCCTTGATAGAAATGTTTGAGTATCGCGTCATAAGTCGCATTATCTTTAGACGCCATATACAAGGCGCCGCGCGCGGATAAGCCGACCCCATGTCCCCACAGCGTCTGTCCGACATCATGGGGAACAGGCACTGACTTTAACCATGCATACCCTTTTCCTCCCCACACTTCTGTCCAGTCACGCGTACGGCCGTCGGATCGTGAAAAATACGGAGTAATTGCCAAGTTGCCGTCATAAGTAACTATCTGGCCGCGGGTTTTTACCACGCCGTCCACGATATCCGGACTGCGCTCCTCCTGCCCGTATCCGCGATACACCTGATCGAAATGCGCATCAACCGTAAAAAATTCATCGGCATGCTTTGTCCCGCGGTTCACATGGTACATGGCGTATGTCCTCGCCGCCGTCAGCAGAGCTTTTTGGTATTCCAACGGGCTGACATTCGAGGTCTCGGCAATGCCGTATAAATACGATTCAACGAGCAATTCATTAATTACCCACACAGCGTCCGTGGCCGGCGTATAACGCAACTCCAATTTCGCGCGAAACTTATTGTCATTCGCGCCCGGCAACCATGACACAGGCCGGCTGTAATCCGTAATCTCCAAAGGAGAAATGCCGTCTGCCGCAATGAAAACAAAATGGCTGTCGGACTGGCTCGTGCATCGCGGTCCGCTCAATCGATAAATCTTTGTATTGCGGTCAAAAACCACAGTCGCCTCTTCATTTTGCGCAAACGTACAAATCGTCTGCGATGCCTGCGTTACATTCATGCCCGTCTGGATGCCGCGCAAAATCATGGTGTCATCTGTCGTCTTATACAAACCAACGCGGATTATCGGTTCCGGCGGCAAAGACGCTTCATCACCGTTTAAAGGCGGCGGAATACTTGAAACCGCCGGCCCCGGAATCGGAATCGGCGTCGGATCAACATACCCGTCCGAAGTTACTGTTACAGGAATTGAAATCTCCCCGCCCTCCACTTCGCGCCCGTCCGCAACCAGCTGAAATGAAACCGTATAATCGCCTTTTTTTGCCGGCGCTTTCATCGTGTAACTCACGAAGCCGATCTCCCCCGGCGAAATTACATTGCTCTCCTTCACCGGTACATCACTCGACGCCCAAGATTCATCGTGCACATTGGAATAAGCGCCTAAAGACGGCTGGACTTCCAACAGTCGAAGCTCGCGATTGCCCCAAACTGCAGTGCCTTCGTTTTTAAAGCCGTGCGTCAATTGCAAGCGGCTACTGCCAGCAATTTTCAAATTCTTGCTCGAAGTCAAAAGCAAAATAGAGGCATAAGTTCCGTCTGACTCCGTGTTTTGGTTTTCAACTTTATCACCTTCTGCAACAACAGTGCCGTTACCCACAACTCTGATCGGCAAAGTTACCGAACCGCCGTCAACCCAAGCTTTGTCCTCCACCGCCAGTTGAAATTGCTCTTGAAACGAACCGGTCGAGGTTGGGGCGCGCAGCTCTAGCCGCAAAGTTCCGATTTGACCGGGTTTCACTTCTTTTTCAACGAGAACACCGGATTGCGACCCGGTCTTCCATGAAAAATCCTTGAACAAACTTGTCCTATATTTAGGCCCCCAAGTGTAAAGCGACAAATATGCACCGCCATCGCGCTGCCAAGTTTTTGTGCCGGCATTTTTAAATTTGATATCTACCACGACATGCTCCTCCGGTTTCAATTGCCACTCGATTCCACCTTTATCAATCAAAACAGCTTTGTATTCGCTTGATGCCGGGACTTTATCAGTAACCGCAACAACGGCTGAGCCTGAACCCGAACTAACGGAAGCGGTCTTGGCCGCCGCCTTAAGCACTGTAAAAGTTACAGTTACAACCGACCCCTTGATCCAAGCGTTTGGGCCGGAAGACAATAAAAAGCGCTCGGTATAAACACCGGGATTTGACGGGGCCACCACATAAAAAGATGCGCTGGCCATCTGGCCCAGTTTCACTGTTGCTTGATCAATCAGCGCCGGAAGATCGTTCTTAATCCAGCTTGGATGTTTGAAAATCGTGGAGTCGCCGTAAAGATAAACGGCCGTTGCATTTTGCCCACGCGTCCAAGTTTGAGAGCCGATGTTTTTGAATTTTAGAGTTATCAACTTGACCTGTCCGGTTTCGAGCATGACGGCACCGGTAGAAACTTCCGCCTGATAGCCTTCTGTTCCGGCAGCAACTGGTTGTACAGCCAGTAATAATCCGCTGACCATCGAAAAGAGCAGTGACTTGGCAATCAATTTCAAAACCCCAATTTTGCCGTCTGCCAATAAGCGACCGCGCTTGCCTGTAACTGCTTTCAACTTTTGCGGCATTGTGGTGATTAAGAAGTTCATAATTTTGTGACTGACGTTTAACCAGACGTATATCTGATTCACGTCTGGATTCATTTTAGCATTTCTTCCACACATTGTTCCAATCGCGCAACGAACACCAAGCAAATTTTCTGTTACGCAATTTGTCCGGCCGCGTCAAATTGCGTAACGGCATTTTCAAATTTTGGCTGGGTTGAGAAATAAATCCGCTCTTTTTTCTTGTGGATAATGAATCAAAAGAACCAGACATCAGGTGCCAGGCACCTGAACTAAGAAGCTAGAATCTGGAATCTAGGTTAGGAAAGGACGGGAGCTAAAGGCTGAAGAGCTGAAGAGTGTAGGAGCTTATGACTCATCAGCCCATCAGCCCCTTTGCCCATCAGCCGATCGGCTCATCAGCCCCTTTACCACTAGCCTTTCCACAAAAGACATGCCAAAATGCCGTTATGTCGCTCACACGCGCTTTGGCCCAAAACACAGGCGTGCAAATTATAGGTAAAACCATCTCCACATTTATCGGCGTGGCTGTTGTTGCGTTAATGACGCGGCAATTGGGACAAGAGGGGTTTGGCATGTACTCAACAGCAAACGCCTACTTCCAATTTTTCGCGCTTTTCCTCGACTTCGGCCTCAATGTCATGGTCGTGCAGATGCTCGGCGAGCATGCCGGAAACCGGCAAGAGGAAGACCGCATCTCCAGCGCCGCATTCACGCTACGTATCATCAGCGCACTTGTCTTGTTGACCGTGGCGCCTGTCCTCGGGCTCTTCCTCCCCTATCCTTGGGAATTGAAGCTGGCATTCTTCGCGATCTGGGGTTCGTTCTTCACTGCCTCCCTTAACCAAATCGCGATCGGCGTCCAGCAGCGGCACATGCGAATGCATATGGTCGCGGGAAGCGAAATTTTCGGCCGTCTCGTCCTTCTCGCGGGAATCCTTGTAGCGCGTGCATTGAACTGGGGGCTGATCCCCATCGTACTCATCGTGTCTCTCGCCGGCCTCGCAAACTTTCTGCTGAACTTTTTTAGCGCGCGCAAATGCGCGTCATTCCGTTGGAACGCAAACTGGAACGTATGGAAAACCCTACTGCGGCGAAGCTGGCCCATTGGCGTTTCAATCGTTTTTAATCTCGTCTATTTTAAGGCGGATACTTTTGTCCTTTCACTCGTCCGCCCACAAACTGAAGTCGGTATCTACGGCGCCGCATACCGCGTCCTTGAAATTCTCATCACCTTGCCTTTTATGTATGCCGGCGTTCTGTTGCCGCTAATCGCAAAAGCGCGCACCGAAAAAAACACGGAGCGCTTCAGCTCCTTCATCAGCAACGCCTATAACACCATGATGCTTTTTGCTGCGCCCATGGTCGCCGGTGTTTTAGTGCTGGCAACGCAAGGCATGACGCTCGTCGCCGGAGAATCGTTCGCCGCATCAGGAAACATTCTGCGCATTCTCGTGCTAGCTGTCGCCCTGATTTTTTTCGGAACAATATCTTCACATGCGGTAATCGCGCTTGATGCCCAGAAAAAAATGCTCCCCGTCTATATTACTGTTGCGATTTTTACATTGGCGGGATATCTCGCTTTCATCCCCAAATACGGCATGTTGGCTGCGGCTTGGCTCACGGTGTTTTCCGAATTATGCGTCGCAGTCGGCGCAACGGCGCTCACATTAAAATTGTCCGGTGCGCGCTGGCGGCCGTCCGCTTCCATTAAAGCCGTGCTTTCAGCTTTTGCTATGGCTACCGTCATTTTTCCGTTGCGTAACGCCCCGATCGCCATCCCGATTATTGTCGGTATGATTGTGTATGCCGCGCTGATCTTTGCCACTGGCGCAATTTCAAAAGCAACTATCCGCGATGTCCTCGGCAAACCCGCCGCTACCGTCAATGGCAGAACGCATCCACTTGATTAAAACTTCATACTTCTTTCTTCACACTTCCCCATAATATGTCCCAAATCATTCTCATATTCCTCCCGCTCGCCCTTCCGTTCTATACGGTGCGTTTCCATATCGGTTCATTTCCGACGACCTTGCTGGAAATCACCTTGCTTATTTCTTTAGCCTGGTGGATCGCGCGCATCAAAAACGATGGGTGGCAAAACAGCTTGCAGCGTATCGGCAAGCCGCTGTGCACGGCATCGGTATTATGGCTGATCGCAGGAATCATCAGTATTTTTGTCGCATCTGACCATATTGCGGCGCTAGGACTTTGGCGCGCGTATTTTTTGGAGCCGGTGCTGGCCTTCATCATGCTCGCCGATCTAACGCGTAAAAACGAGGATGCGCGCCTGCTTTTGCGCTCTCTCGCCTTTGCAACGATCGTGCTGGCGCTCTGGGCCGCGTTGCAGACATACGGATTGGAAAACATTCCCGCACCTTGGAATGCTCCGCCGGAAGGCATCCGCGCTACAAGCTTGTTTCCGTTCCCGAATGCCCTCGCGCTATTTTGCGTGCCTGCAGCCATACTATTTTTTTCACTTCTCATTAATCGAAAGAAAGAATTGATTTCTCCAGCGCTCGCAGTGCTCGCATTTGCCGCAGGGATTGCCGCAACCTTTTTCGCAAAAAGCGATGGCGGATTAATAGCGCTCTGTGCGGCGATTTTTGTAGCTTTGTTTGCTTTGCGTAAAACACGCTGGCTCTCCATTGCGCTCGTTATCATTTCATGTGTCGCCGTATTAGCAATTCCGCAGGTCAAGCAAACGCTTAGCGATCAAATCATGTTCCGCGAATGGTCAGGGAAAGTCCGGCTTGTGATGTGGGATGAAACAGTAGCCATGCTACGAACGCGTCCGATCTTAGGAGCTGGACTCGGCGCATTTCCGGCTGCGATCGCGCCGTACCATGCCGCAACTTGGATGGAAATCTTCCAATATCCGCACAACATCCTCTTGAATCTCTGGAGTGAAACCGGTCTGCTCGGCCTGTTCGCATTCGGCTGGATTCTACTCGCATGGTGGAGGCGCGGCCGCTTGCTCGCGCTCCCGATTATTACCGCAATCATTGTCCATGGAATTGTCGATGTGCCGTATTTTAAAAATGATTTGGCAGTGCTGTTTTGGATTCTTGTAGTGGCGACATTAGCGTGCACAGAAAACGGCGCGACACATACATTCGCTATTTGTGCCGATCGGATCGATTTGGAAATATCTGAAAATGACCGGGGTGATAAAATTATTGAAAAAGGCGCTTAAAAAAAGTTACGACGCTTGGAGCCGGATCAATAACTATTTTATCAGTCCGCAAACAAATAAATGTCCCTATAGGACATTTATTTGTTTGGCGGAGAGGGTGAGATTCGAACTCACGGTAACCTTGCGGCTACACCGGATTTCGAGTCCGGCACATTCGACCACTCTGTCACCTCTCCGAGAGATCATACAACGATCCAAATTTTATTGCTCTTTCCGCTCGCAACAGGAGGATATATAACAATACCCACATCCGTCAATGCATGCAGCGCACTGGATTTTTCGGATTGAATTAACGCTCACTCCTTGACTCCATGCCTTTTTTCTGTTTTCGTATGTCCGGATCCTTTCACGAAAATAAGGGGGACGAATGGTGATGCAGGTATCTATACATGAAGAGATCCTCAAGCAACTGCTCGCGCTGAACATTCCTGAAGGGGAGATTGCGCGCGTGCTCGATATCGATTCCAGCGAGTTGGACGAATACCTGAAGGCATCGCAACGCATTGCCGGTAACAGCGATATCTTGTGCAGGGAATGGTACCAACGCGCATTCCTCGCACTCGCCGAAAAATCCTGCGCAGGAAAATTGCGCCGCAACGAATCGTCGCAAGCAGTTGATCAAACCTTTATAGCGACGCTGTCGTCATGCGTGCGAAAAGGCGAGATCTTGGCCGAACTACGCGGAGCCATTCTCACTACGCGCTTGATCGGCAAGCAAAAAATACCGAACCTCGGTTTGGGATGGTCGCGTCTTTTCTGGCGGCTCTTCGGCCATCAGGAAACGCATCACTCCATCAATGATGCGGCTGAAGAGCTTCTGCGTTCGCACCTCCGATCAGTTGCGCGCCGCGAGGTCTCGCCGCCCGCGAACGAATCGGAAGCGGTGCGCATGATCGTCTCCGGCCTAGTGCACCGCATGAACCGCTGGCTGATTCTGCCGTGGCAGCCGTTCATAGCCGACCGGCTGGAAGAAGCAATACGCGACTTGCCGGTAAAACAGCAGCTTGTTGCATGGAAGCACTTCGGCCTCACCGGCCCTAAAAAAACTCTGGCAGAAATCGGACGGGAAATCAATGAAACGCAGTGGATTTGCGCGAGGCTGATGAAATGCGCACTACGGCAACTGCGATCAGATCCGAGATTTGATCCGGATGCATTCTCAACCGATCGCCTCCGCCAAGAAAGTCTGGACACGCGGCAAAAAGACACTGAACTGCTTGAAGCGCTGCGGCGCTGCCATTCAAGCGATGATGCTGTCGTGCAAGACCCGCCATCATCTGTCTGGCTATGGACGGACGAGGGAAGAAAGGTTCTGCTCGCTCCGCTGCTCCAGCCTGTAGAACAACTACAGCAACTGACCGCTCGCGCCAAGAGCGCGATAGACAGGCTTGATGCGCTGTTTATCGGAGATGTCATACAGCTCTCGTGCGATAGAATTCGCAAGCTCCGCAATGCCGGTATGCATACTGTCTGCTCAATTCGCGAAGCGCTCCAGCCGATCGGCCTTGATATCGACATGCGCTTGCTCGAAGATCAACGGCGCATCTATCTCAACTACCGCGCGCTCTACGCATGACGCAAGGGTCGCGCCTACTCCGCCGGCTTTCCAAAAAGGCCGGCTTTTTTTATGCCCCACTATTCTCTAATTCGCGCGAATTAGAGAATGGATACAAAACTTTGTTTAGGCACAGGGTATTCGGCATTCGATTTTTTTCCGAAAACCCAGATTCCGGATTCTAGAAAATGGGGTCAAGTCCCTTTTTAACACCATCTCTAAAAACGGACTTGAGAAAAGGGACTTGACCCCATTTTTTTACCTCGAAGTTCTAGACCCGACCGCTTGGCTTATAGATGAAAAACCGTCCCGTTCGCACAACCGAACCAAGCCGCGATTAATCTCCCCTATCAATTGTGGACCTTGGTAAATCATGCCTGTAATCAACTGGACGAGCGACGCTCCGCGCGTAATTTTTTCATACGCGTCTTCTGCGGAAAAAATGCCGCCAACGCCAATAATCGTGAAACGGCCGCCTGCCGCTTTTCTTGCATGGGCAATCAAAACACTCGACAGCGTTTCAACCGGCTTGCCGCTGATGCCGCCGCTGCCCGCACGCTTCAGCTCATCAGCCGCAATGCGGTCTGTATCGCGATTTTTAGTCAAATTCGATATCACGAGTCCGTGGACACGATGGCGTGAAGCCACTTCAAGCGCGGCATCAAGACCGCTGATTCCCGAATCAGGAGTAACTTTCAAGAACACCGGCTTATTCGTCGGTATTTCGTCGAGGGCATCCAATAATGCATTGAGCCGGACCGGATCAGAAAACGGCTCCCCTCCAAAAGCATTCGGACAACTGATATTCACTGTCGTATAGTCACCGATTTCAGCAAAAGCGCGGAATGCGCGCGCATAATCCGCAATGCCGTCTTCAGTCCTGACGGTTTTCTCGCTGTTCGTCTTAGCAATGCTGGTCCCGAGCGGAATTTTATATGACCTGCCTGACAAACGCGCGGCAATCGCGTCACATCCCTCGTTTTTCAACCCGTAATTCACGACCAACCCGCGCGATTCCGGCAAGCGCCACAATCGCGGTTTTGCATTGCCGGCGCACGGCTCTCCCGTAACTGATCCTATCTCCATAAATCCAAAACCGACGGACGGAAGCACGTCAATCAGCTCCGCGTTTTTATCAAATCCAGCGGCAAGCCCGATTGGATTGGGGAATCGAATTCCATTGACGGTTTGCTGCAAAGCAGGATGCTGATACGAAAACAGCCATGACGCCGCTCTACGCGCAACGCCCGAGCGGCCGATTGCGGCGCCGAGCCGGATTATCCGATCATGCACTTTTTCAGGATCTGCGACGAAAAAAAGCGGCTTCATCAGCTTGCCATACGCCCAATTCTGCGTTCCGGTTAAATGCATAGATGGCGAGTTTACGGCTTTGCGCGCCTTTTTGCAACATAAATATCCGCCTCAAGCATAATGCCATCGCGGAAATAGTGGTGCGTAAAATACAAGTTTCCGTCGCGGTCCAGCGTAGGTTCTCCGGCGAATTGCGAGACGATCAATTCAGGTGCAGACCATCCGTCGGCTGTTTTGCGCGAACGGTAAACCGCGGGCGTTCCTAAATAAGTGCGCGTGAACCACAACTCATTGCCATCTTCAGAAATAAATGGCCATCCGTCAGTTTCCGGCGAATTGACAACGGACACATTCTTTGGCGCGCCCCATTCCTCGCCATCTTTTTGTGAAACCCAAATGTCAGTCCCGCCCTTACCCCCGATTTTATCCGCATGGAAATACATTTCTTGCCCGTCAGCCGTAATATGCAGTTCGCCTGCTCCGACATCGGTATTCACATTTGCGCCTGCACTCTGCCATTTCTGCCAGCGCCCGTTTCTGAACTCCGCTGTCCAAATATCTATTTCACGCGCATTGCCAGCGCGCACTGAACAAAACCACATCTTGTCGCCCAAAACGAACTCACATCCGTCAAGCGAAAGCTTTCCCGAATCCTGCAGCCATACACGATCCGGCTCGCTCCAAGCGCCGTCAATGAAATGCGTTTCGTAAATTCCGGTTACATCATCCAAGACCTGCCCCTCGGGCGGCACTCTTACATCGGGCGTGAAGAAAAAATAAAGCGTCGCGCCATCGGGCGTAACAAATGCTGAATCTTCCGCACCTGCTGTATTGACTGGCGGCAAAAGCGCAACCGGCTGTTCCCATTCAGCGGAATGCAAAATCGGCGGCAACGCATCGCTAGACGCTGTTTGTTTCACTGCATCGTTCGGAATCCTCTCGCTGCGCAATACAGAAGGCCGCGCCCGCTCTTCGCATCCGGCGCCCAATGCAACTAAAATAAAAGCC